>JAEEVI010000050.1 GCA_016287035.1 Bacillota bacterium | reverse complement strand
TCGCGGGCTGCGTCGGGACGGCGTGCGCGATATGCGAAGAGGAATACGGCATCCCGGCGCTCGGAACGATGGCCCACAGCTGGGTGCAGCTGTTCGACACCGAATACGGGGCGTTCCGCAAGTACGCCGAGCTCTATCCGGAAAACTGCACGCTGCTTGTCGATACGTACGACGTGCTCAAGTCCGGCGTCCCCAACGCGATAAAGGTCTTCGACGAACTGAAGCCCGCGGCCAAGGGGATCCGCATCGATTCCGGCGACGTCGCCTACCTCACCAAGCAGGCGAGAAAGATGCTCGACGAGGCCGGGCATAAGGACTGCAAGATCGTCATCTCCAACTCGATGGACGAATACATAATCCGCGACGTCCTTCAGCAGGGCTCCTGCATCGATTCGTTCGGAGTCGGCGAGAGGCTCATAACGGCGCGCGCCGAGCCCGTTCTCGGAGGCGTCTACAAGCTCGTCGCAGTCGAGGACGAAAAGGGCAGCGTGATACCGAAGATCAAGATCTCCGAAAACATCGAAAAGATAACGAATCCCGGATACAAGAAGGTCTACAGGCTGTTCGACGAGAAGGGGACGGCGTTCGCGGACGTCATAGCGCTCGCCGACGAGCCGGTCCCGACGAGCGGCTGCTATACCATCGTCGATCCGTTCGCTCCGAAGCTCTACAAGGAGCTCGACAGCAACTTTACCGTAAAGGAGCTCCTGGTGCCGGTGTTCAAGGCCGGCGAGCTCGTGTACGACTGCCCGGACATAAAGGAGATCCGCGCATACTGCAAGGATTATCTCGACCACGTCTGGGAGGAGATACTGCGTTTCGACAACCCCCACCGCTACTACGTGGACCTTTCCGTAAAGCTGTGGGATCTTAAGCAGGAGATGCTGGGAGAGTATCATTTCTGATGAAGACGTCGTTTTTCGAATCGTTCGACGGAAAGAAGATATACACGACCGAATGGCTGCCCGAAGAGGGACCTGTCGCCGTCGTCCAGATCGTGCACGGCATGTGCGAGTACATCGGCCGCTACGACGAGTTCGCCAGGTACCTGAACGGCTTCGGAATAGCCGTGGCCGGAGACGACCACAGGGGACACGGCCGGACTGCCGAAGACCGCGCGGAGCTGGGCTTTTTCGGCTCCCGCGACGGCTGGAAGCACATGGTGAGGGACGAAAAGGTCCTGACGGATCTGCTGCGCGAAGAGCATCCCGGCGTTCCTGTCGTGCTGCTCGGCCACAGCATGGGATCCTTCATCGCCAGGGCGTATCTGGCCGAATACGGCGAGGGGCTCGCCGGCGCTGTCATAATGGGGACGGCCGGCAGCAATCCCGCGCTCGGAGCCGGGCTGTCGCTCGTAAAGCTCCTGCGGGCCGTAAAGGGCGAGCGCAGCAAGAGCCGCCTCGCGACGGCGCTGGCGTTCGGGAGCTACAGCAAGCGGATAAAGGAGCCCGTCAATAATTTCTCGTGGCTGTCGCGCGACGACGAGCTGTGCCTGCGCTACGCGGAGGATCCGCTGTGCCGCTTCACCTTTACGCTCGCGGGCTACGAGGATCTGATGAGCATGCTGAAGTACATAAATTCCGCGCAGTGGTACAGATCCGTTCCGAAAGATCTCACGTATCTGCTCTGCTCCGGCTGGGAGGACCCCGTAGGAGACTACGGCAAGGGACCGGCGGAGGTCACGGAACGCCTTCAGGAGGCGGGCTGCGGCGACGTGTCGCTGCTGCTTTACGAGGGCATGCGCCACGAGATCCTCAACGAGATCGGAAAGCAGGCGGTCTGGGAGGACATGCGCGATTTCGTTCTGGACATGGCGGAGGAAGCCGCGGACGGCGGAGAAGGTTAGATGGTCCATATAGGAAACGACTGGGACGATATCCTCGCGGGGGAGTTCGACAAGGAGTACTATCTGAAGCTCCGCGAGTTCCTGAAGCAGGAATACTCCACGCGCGTGATATATCCCGACATGTACGACATATTCAACAGCCTAAAGGCGGCGCCGTATTCGCAGGTCCGCGCCGTGATAATAGGGCAGGACCCGTATCACGAGCCGGGGCAGGCGCACGGGATGTGCTTTTCTGTAAAGCCGGGAGTCCCCGCGCCGCCGTCGCTGCAGAACATATTCAAGGAGCTCTCCTCGGATATACCGGGCTTCGTCATACCGGAGGACGGATATCTGCAGAAATGGGCGCAGCAGGGAGTGCTCCTGCTCAACGCGGTCCTGACCGTGAGGGCGCATCAGGCCAACAGCCACAAGGGAAAGGGCTGGGAGATATTCACCGACAGGGTCATCTCTCTCGTGAACGAAAAGAAGACCCCGGTCGTCTTCATGCTCTGGGGCGCGAACGCGCGCGCCAAGAAGGCCCTCGTGACGAACCCCGCGCACACTGTGCTCGAGGCCGCTCATCCCAGTCCCCTCAGCGCTTATAACGGCTTTTTCGGCTGCAGGCACTTCTCGAAGTGCAACGCCGTGCTCGAGGCGAGTGGCCAGAAGCCGATAGACTGGCAGCTTTAGCCGCGCTGCCCGCGCCGGACGGTTGACACGGCGGCGCCCTTTGTGTAGAATACGTCTTGCGTCTGGCCGACAGTTCATTTGTACCTTCCTGTCGTTAAATAAAACCGGGACTGCTTTTTTGTGACATCGACAATAGGCGTCCCTGATCTTCGGATCGGGGACGCGCCGTTTCCGCGAGAAGCTCCCCGAAGGTAAATATCTGTCCGAAGGGAGTTTTATCAATGAATGAAAAAAACAGCGCCGGGAGGCTGTTTACGGTGTTTGCGGCCGTCTTCGTCGCGTGCCTGCTGCTCTCGAATCTCGTGGCCGGAAAGCTGTGGGCCGTAACGCCTTCGATCTCGCTGCCGGCCGCCGTCATACTGTTTCCCGTAACGTATATACTCGGCGACGTGCTGACCGAGGTGTACGGCTTCCGTGCCGCGAGAAAGGTCATCTGGCTCGGTTTCGGCTGCAGCTTTTTCGCCGTCGCAGTCTATATGGCCGTGATCGCGCTTCCGTCTCCGGATTTCTGGACGGGGCAGGAGGCGTACAGGACCGTGCTCGGGACCACTCCGAGGGTGGCCCTCGCGTCGTTCGCCGGATACCTGTTCGGCGAGTTCTCCAATTCGATCATCCTGTCCAAGCTCAAAGTCGCCACCGGCGGAAAGCGCCTGTGGATGCGCACTATACTGTCGACGGTCGTGGGCGAGGGCTTCGATTCCCTGATCTTTATCGGGATAGCGTTCTTCGGGACGATGCCTGCGGGCCAGCTCTTTTCCATGATCCTGTTCCAGTATCTATTCAAGGTCGGCTACGAGATCGTCTTCACGCCCGTCACGTACGCCGTCGTAAACGCCGTTAAGAGGGCGGAAGGCGTCGACGTGTACGATAAAGGCGTCAGCTACAACGTTTTTACAGACGGAGGATCAGAGATATGAGAGAAAAGGAAGGCCTCACGAAGCTCGGCGCGGGCAGCGCCTATATCTTCGACTACGATCCGGGACTGCTCGAATGCTTTTCGAACAAGCATCCCGAAAACGACTATTTCGTCAAGTTCAACTGCCCTGAGTTCACGTCGCTCTGTCCTATAACCGGGCAGCCCGACTTCGCCGAGATAACGATATCGTACGTCCCCGGAGAAAGGCTCGTCGAGAGCAAGTCGCTCAAGCTGTATCTGTTCTCCTTCAGGAACCACGGCGATTTCCACGAGGACGTGGTGAACATCATCATGAAGGACCTTATAAAGCTGCTCGATCCGAAGTATATCGAGGTCCTCGGGCGATTCCTTCCGCGCGGGGGGATATCGATCGATCCGTACTGCAATTACGGAAAGCCGGGAACGCGGTGGAAGCAGGCAGCCTGGGAGAGGCTCAGCCGCCACGACGTCGAGCCGGAGTCGGTGGACAACAGGTAGACCGCATTTGGACGGAACGGATATATAAACGCTGATGATCGGACGCATGAAAACGTTTAATTAATTCAGCGTTTTTATTTTTACCCGAAATTTTTACGAAAAGGGCTTTACATTTAATGTAAGGACTTTATAATGTTCATATCGTGATTTTTTAAGGAAGGGTGGCAATCATGGCAAAAACAGCACAGGATTATATTGAAAGCTTAAAGAAAAAGAACGCGGCTGAGCCCGAATTCATACAGGCGGCTACGGAAGTCATCACATCCCTCGCTCCCGTTTTCGAGAAGCATCCCGAATACGAAGCGGCCGGCATCATCGACAGGATCGTCGAGCCGGAGAGGATCGTCAGTTTCAGGGTGGCCTGGACGGACGACAGCGGCAAGGTCCAGGTGAACCGCGGCTACAGAGTACAGTTCAACGCGGCGATCGGACCCTACAAGGGCGGCCTCCGCTTCGCTCCCTCGGTATATCAGGGAATGCTCAAGTTCCTCGGATTCGAGCAGATCTTCAAGAACAGCCTCACCGGTCTTCCCATCGGCGGCGCCAAGGGCGGCAGCGACTTCGACCCCAAGGGCAAGTCGGACGCGGAAGTCATGCGCTTCTGCCAGGCTTTCATGAGCGAGCTGTATAAGTATATCGGACCCGAGATCGACGTACCCGCGGGCGACCTCGGCGTAGGCGGCAGAGAGATCGGCTACCTGTACGGTCAGTACAGAAGGCTCACCACGAGATACGACAGCGGCGTCCTCACCGGCAAGGGCTTGCTCTACGGCGGACTTCCCGGAAGGAGCGAGGCTACCGGCTACGGACTCGTATTCTTCATCGAGAACATGCTCAAGCACAACAACGACAGCTTCGCGGGCAAGACCGCGGTCATCTCCGGCTACGGCAACGTCGCCTGGGGAACTGCCGAGATGTTCTTAAAGAAGGGCGCGAAGGTCATCACGATCTCCGGCTCCGACGGATATATCCTCGACGAGGAAGGCCTCACCCAGGAGAAGGTCGACTACATGCTCGAGCTGCGCAAGGCTTCCAAGGGCTGCAAGGGCTACGTCGACAAGTATCCCAACGCGAAGTTCTTCCCCGGCGAAAAGCCCTGGGGCATCAAGGCCGACATCTGCTGCCCGTGCGCGACTCAGAACGAAGTCACGCTCGAGGACGCGAAGAAGATCGTCGCTTCCGGCTGCAAGTACTACGCTGAAGGCGCGAACATGCCTGCGACCAACGAAGCTCTCGCCTACCTCAGCGAGAACGGCGTCATCGTCGGTCCCGCGAAGGCGGCGAACGCGGGCGGCGTAGCGTGCTCCGCTATCGAGATGTCGCAGAACGCGCGCAAGATGCCGATGACGAAGGACGAGGTCATCAAGATGCTCGAGAACATCATGAAGAACATCCACGACTCCGCCGCGGCGGCATCCGCTGAATACGGACTCGGCTACAACCTCATCGCCGGCGCGAACATCGCGGGCTTCACGAAGGTCGCCGACGCCATGCTCCAGCAGGGCCTGTTCTAAAACGGAAAAGCGCGCGGGCGCTTTAATTGACACAGTTATAAAGGACATATATAATAACTATATATGTCCTTTTTTAGTGTCTGCGGGCACAAAATCTTGTGTTTTGAAAGATAGAGGGAAGATCATGAGAATCGCGAAAAGGTGGGGCGTCCTTATCGCCGCGGCGGTGCTGCTTGCGGCAAGCCTTGGAATAAATGTTTTCGGCGCCGGCGCGGCGGGAAGCGAGAGCGATCCGCTAGTCAGCAAGGCTTACGTCGACAGCGTGGCCGAGGAGCTGAGAGCCGAGATCAAAGAGCTGAAGGAGGCACAGAACGCGGAAGGAACGGCCGCTCCGCAGAGCACGGCTGTGTTCACGGCGGTCCAGGTGCCGGCGGGCCAGAGCCTCATCGGAGGCGCGTGCACGGAGCTGGTGCTGCGCAGCGGAAAGGCGACCGCGATCGACAACGGAGCCGACGGAGTCTCGGACCTCACCGGCGCGAAGGACCTCAAGGGCGGCACGGAGATAAGCCTTAACCACCTGCTGCTCGTCCCCAGAGACGACGGCCGCGGAATATCCTGCAGCCAGGCGTGCTGGGTCATGGTAAAGGGCGATTACACGATCAGATAATTCACATGGGAACAGGGGAAAAGATTGTTTAGGAGATCATTATCGTTTTTCATAGCCGCGGCGATGCTGCTGGGCGCCTTCTGCGCTCCGGCGTGGGGCGCGCCGGCGGACGCGGAGGGCACAGTCTCGGAAGAGGCGGTCGTGCTCGACCGCCAGCTCACGATGTACAGCCGTACGGACAGCTCAAAGGATCTGCCCCTTGCGGAGCATTACCTCGAATACAGACCGGGCGCCGAGGTCACTCCGCTCATGGCGTTCGGCAACGACGTCGCGGGCGCGGCGAGCTTTCCGAGGGTCTTCGAGATAGAGAGCGGCAGGGGCAACGACATCGTCGCGGGCGTCAACGGCGACTTCTACATAATGTCGACCGGCGTTCCGATAGGCATATGCATAAGGGACGGCGTGATAATGAGCAGCGAGCACTCCTACAACGAGGCGCTCGGCTTCTTCGCGGACGGCAGGGCCATCATCGGGCGCCCTGAGCTCAAGATACGCTTCGAGGACGAGACTGCCGGCTTCTATATCGAAAACGTCGCGTACAACAAGACGCTGGCTTCAGAGGCCGGCGCGGTCCTGTTCAGCGGCGCGTACAATAACAACAACGTCGCCAAAGAGGAGAGCCTCAACATAGTCATCGCGATAACCACCGGCTCCGCTGTCGCCGGCGGCGGCTACAGGGGCATCGTCACGGACGTCCGCGAGGAGACAGGCAGGCTGGCGCTCTCGGCGGGCGAGCTCGTGCTCTCCGTTTACAAGAGAAGCTACGTGACGCTTCTTGCGCAGCTCGCGGAGGCAAAGCCCGGCGACGACATAAGCGTCAGCTTCGATATGAGCGACGAGTGGAAGGACGTCGTGCAGGCCGTGGGCGTCGAGGCCAGACTGATCGCGGACGGCAGGACGAAGTCCTTCAGCGACAATTCCAGGGCCCCGAGGACCGCGGTGGGCATAAAGAAGGACGGAACGGTCATACTTTACACGGTCGACGGCCGCCAGACAGGCTATTCGCTCGGCATGACGTACGGCGAGCTCGCCCGCAGGATGGCCGAGCTCGGATGCGTCCAGGCCGCGAACCTCGACGGAGGCGATTCCACTCAGATGCACGCGGTCGTTCCGGGCTATACCGAGACCTCGCTCATCAACAGGAACTCCGGAGGATCGCTCCGCTCGGTCGCGAATTACATATGCTTTAAAAACAACGCGGAGCGCGTCGGCAACGTCGCGCACCTGTACATATACCCGGACGAGATAAGCGTATACGGAGGGCAGAGCGTAACGCTCGGTCTCAAGGCAACGGACGACAATTACTACGCGTCGAAGGTCGACGCGTCTAAGGTGACGGCCGTCTTTTCGGACGACGCTCTGGGGACCGTTGAAAACTGCGTGTTCACCGCCGGCGGAAAAGAGATGAGCGGCGATGTGACGCTCAGCCTCGGCGATCTCTCCGTAAAGCTGAAGGTCAACGTGCTTACGGAGGGCGAAAAGCTCGACGACTTCGAGTCGCTCGAGGGCGGCCTCGCGAACACGGATCTCTCCTTCGTCCACAACGGCAGACGCAGCCTTAAGCTCGCCGCGTCCGGCGAGCGGTATTCGCCCGGAAAAACGTTCACCGGCAAATATCCGTCGATGATATCCCTCTGGGTCTGCGGCGACGGCAGCGGAGGCTCTCTGTACGCCGACGGCCGCGCCGACAGCGGCTTCGAGACGGAGATATGCGAGCTCGACTTTACGGGATGGAAGCAGGTATCCTGCCGGCTGCCGCGCGGTACGTCGCAGCTGAGCTCCCTCTGGTACAGCGGCCCGGGCGTCGTGTATATCGATCAGCTCATGGCCGGATACGGCGATTATTCGGACGGCGAAGCGCCGGAGATAACGGCGCACGCCTCTGACGGCAAGCTCTCCGCGATCGTCGAGGACGCTCTCGACAGGAAGCTCGGAAAGAGCGGAATAACGGTGACGTGCGACGGCGCGCGGATCCCGTTCAGCTTCAGCCAGTCGGCGGGAGTCCTGTCGGCCGATCTTCCGGAAAGCGGCGGAAAGCTGCATCATATAGTTATAAAGGCCGTCGACATGAGCGGCAACGCCGCCCGCGCCGGCCTGGAATATACGGCTCCCGAAGCGGAGCAGCCCGAAGAGGCTACCGCGCCGGCGATCGCGTTCAGCGACATGAGCGAAGCGAACTGGTCGCTGCCGTACGCGCAGTATCTTTACGATAAAGGCGTGATCAGCGGGAAGCCCGGAAAGGACGGCTCGCTCATATACGATCCGTTCTCCGCGATGACGCGCCAGGAGTTCGCGAAGGTCATAGTCTCGTGGCTGGGAACGGACCTTGAGGCATACGCCGGAGAGCCTCTGGACTTCGGCGACGCGCAGTCCATAGCCGAATGGGCTCAGCCCTACGTCAGGGCGGCCGTCGGTCTGGGAATGATGAACGGCAAGGCGGGTCCGTCTGGGACCAACTTCGATCCTTCGGGAAGCATAACGCGCCAGGAGGCGATGACCGTCATCGGGCGCATAATGGAGAAGGGCTACGCGCCGGACGACCTTTCCGGTTTCAGCGACGCTTCTTCCGTGGCGCAGTGGGCGCTTCCCTACGTTCAGGTACTTGTAGGGCAGGGGATAATAAACGGAGCGGGAGGAAAGCTCAGCCCCTCGTCTCCCGTCACGAGGGAGCAGATCGCAAAGATAATATTCGAGATCGATTAGCATGAGGATAATGATCTTTGCCGCCGGCGGCGACATCGGCGGAGGAAAAACCCATATACTTTCACTCGCGAGGGAGTTGGCGAAGGACAACGAGCTGAGGCTCGTCAGCTTCCGCAGGGGCGCGTTCGCCGACGAAGCGATAGCCATGGGCATAGATACAGCCGTGGTGGATTCGAACAACAGCGTCTTCAGCGCGGTGCGGCTCGCGTTCCGCCAGCAGAAGGAGTTCAAGCCCGACATCATCCACTGCCACGGAGCGAAAGCCAACGCGATGGGCGTCCTCGTGAAGTTCTTCAGAAAGGTGCCTGTCGCCGTCACGGTCCATTCGGATCCTAAGCTCGACTACATGGGTACCCGCCTGCGCCGCTACACGTACGGCAACATAAACGCGTTCGCGCTTCGCCACATGGACTATTACGTGGCGGTCGCCGAGCGGATGCACGACCTCCTCATCGAGCGCGGTTTTCCGCCCCAGAGCATATTCACGATATTCAACGGCCTCGATTTTTCCGGCGCGCCGTCCTCGCCCCGTCCGCGCAAGGATCCGCGGGAAGAGATAGTCGTCGGCATCGCCGCGAGGCTCACGGCCGTAAAGGACATACCGACGCTCATAAGGGCGTTCGCCCTCGCCTACGAAAAGGACAGGCGCCTGCGCCTGTCGATCGCGGGCATCGGAGAGGACGAGAAGAGCCTAAGAAAGCTCGCGGACGATCTCGGCATCTCAGGGGTGTGCCGCTTCGAGGGCTGGATCGACGATATAAAAGCGTATTTCAAGGGCGTGGACATCAACGTTCTTGCGTCTCTCTCGGAGACGTTCCCGTACTCCCTGCTCGAGGGGGCCTACGAGCACTGCCCCGCGATCGCGAGCACCGTCGGCGGGATACCTTCTCTCATAGAACACGAAAAGACGGGACTGCTGTTCGCGCCCGGAGACGTGAAGACCTTCAGCGAATACATCCTCCGCATGGCCTCGGACGAGGACCTTCGGCAGAGGCTGGCGGAAGCGCTGTACGTAAAGGCGAAGAGCGATTTCTCGCTCGAGAGGATGAGGGCCGACCAGCAGGCGATATACGAGGCGATGATCAGGAAGAGCTCGCATAAGGGGCGCTACGGAGCGGTCCTGTGCGGCGCGTACGGGCGCGGCAACGCCGGCGACGACGCTATCCTTTCCGCGATACTCGCCGAGCTTCGGGAGATAGACGCCGACATGCCCTTCTACGTCATGTCGCGCAGCCCCGAGAGCACCAGAAAGGATTTCAGGGTCGGCAGCTTTTACATATTCAACGTGCCGTCGCTTATAAAGAACCTGCGCAGGACGCAGCTGTTCGTGAACGGCGGCGGGACGCTCATGCAGGACGTCACCTCGACGCGCTCGCTCATGTTCTACCTGTTCACGCTCGTAGCCGCGAGGCTCTCCGGGAGCAGGATAGTCATGTACGGCTGCGGCATAGGGCCTATATCGAAGAGCTCGAACAGAAGGATCGCGGGCCGCGTCCTGAACAGATGCGCGGACGTCATAACGCTGCGCGACAGCGTGTCTTTGGACCTTCTCGAGCAGATGGGCGTGACGGCCCCGGAGGTCATCCTCGCGGCCGATCCGACGATCAACCTCGACTTCGTGACGGGAAGCGAGCTCCAGAGCGCGCTCGACGCCGAGGGCATTCCCCGCGGCTGCAGGATGATCGGCTTCTGCCTGCGCGAATGGCAGGGCTTCACTGACCATTCCCCCGTCGCCCGCGCCGCGGAGTACGCTTACGAAAAGCACGGGCTGACTCCGGTATTCATACCCATGGAGACGCCCAGGGACATAAACATAGGAGAAAGGATAGCCTCGACGCTGCGCGTTCCTCACTGCGTCTGCAGGAGCTCGAGGAGCGTCAGAGAGCTGATAGGGATATTCTCGGCCATGGACGTCGTTTGCGGCATGCGCCTTCACAGCCTCATATTCGCCACCGCCGGCGGCACTCCGATCGTCGGCATATCGTACGACGTCAAGGTCGACAGCTTCATGAAGGACAGCGGCATAGACAGATGCGTCCCCCTCGCCGAACTGACGGCCGAAAAGCTGTGCGCCTGCATCGACAGGGCCGTGGAAGCCGGAAGGAGCGGGGGAGAGCAGACGAGGGCGAGGCTCAAACAGGCCGAGCTGCGCAACCGCGCGGCGGCCGAAAGGCTCATCAACGGATCGGAGGGGGCACCGGTATGAAAAGACAGATACTCTGCCTTTCCACGTCGAATTATCATCCGTTCCCGACGAGGAAGCAGAACCTCATGAACAGGTTCACGGACGC
>JAEEVI010000049.1 GCA_016287035.1 Bacillota bacterium | reverse complement strand
CATCGGACGATCGGACTGCATGTCGGCCTTTATCTCTTCGGTGCAGCGGAGCTGATCGTCGGTCTCGACGTACGGGAAGGCGTCCTCGAACTCCTTCTGCCACGCCGAGTCCGGACCGAAGCTGAAGCCCGGCTCGCTCTGCCGCTCGGCGGCGAGCTCGAGAAGGTCTTCGGCCATGTCCTCTATCGCGGCTTTCACGCGCTCCTTCGTCTTGCCCCACTCGGGGCCGGAGAGCCTGTACACCTTCGGCGGGGCGCTCTCGCTGCCGACGTATTTCTGAACGGACGACATCTGGTCGACGGGGACGTACAGGACGTCGTTGCCGGCGTAGCAGATCTTCAGATAATCCCTGACGCTCCCGAGCACCGATTTCTTCTCGACGCCGGCGAATCTGCCGACCCCGTGCGCCTCGTGGACGACGTAATCGCCCTTCTTTATGTCCGTAAAGACCTTTATCTCGGCGCCCTTGCGCCGGCGGCTCCTGCGGCTGCGCTTTATGTACTGGAATATCTCGTTCTCGGAAAGATAGAGTAGCTTCTCCCCGGGATACTCGGTCCCGGAGCTGAGCTCGCCCTCCCTCAGCTCTATCCTGCCGGACAGGCCGCAGGAACCCAGGAACTCCTTCATGTTGAGAAGGCGCTCGCCGGTGCTGCAGGCTATCGTTACGCTGTACCCTCTGTCGGCGTACGAAGATAGCTCGTGCGCGAGCACGTCCATATGGCCCGCGAACATCGGCGCCTGGCGGGACGCGATCTCCGTCAGAGCGTCGAGCCTCTCAACGCCCTTTATCCTCTGCGCGAACGGCGTGCATACGTACGTTTCGCAGATATCCGAAAACGCTCCGTAATCGAACGGAGCAGGGGCGTCCTTTTTGCCCGGCGCGAGCTCCTCGGATACGCGCGAGGGGTCGTCGACCATTATGAAAGACGGCGACGTCATGTAGTCCCATACGCGCTCCGTCTCCTCGTATAGCTCTTCTATGTAGTTCTCCTGGTACTGCGCGTCCTCGCCCTCGCGGAGCCTGTCCGCGGAGATCAGATTCGCGGGGCAGACAGTGAACGTCTCCATCGCCTCGACCGATCTCTGGGACAGAGGATCGTAGCTGCGCAGCGAGTCGATCTCATCGCCGAAGAATTCGGCTCTGACGGGCAGCTCGGCCGCCGGAGAGTAGATATCGACTATATCGCCGCGGACGGCGAACTGTCCTGAGGACTCGCATATCCCGACGCGCTCGTAGCCCATGCTCACGAGCCTCGCGATCAGCTCCGCGCGGTCCTCGAACCCCCCGAGAGAGAGCGTCACGGCGTCGCGCATGAATTCGCGCCTCGGGGGAAGCGGACGCAGAGCTCCCGCCGCGGGAGCCACGACGAAGCACTTCTCGCCGCGCGCCAGAGCCGAAAGGATCCCTATCCTCCTCGCCTGCTCCGCGCGGCTCTTTGCCTCGTAGCGGAGCTCGTCGCGCGCCTGCGGCAGAACGTATACGGGAAGACGCGAAAAAAAGGACAGGTCGCGCGCGAGCCGCGCCGTCCTGACCTCGTTGCTGCATATTATCAGAGCCTGTCCGGGCCGCTTCTCCATCAGCCGCGCCGCCGGAAGGGCGATCCTGTTTTCCGATATGCCCGTGAGGTTGGTTATCATCTCTTATCCCCGGAAGGCTGCGCCTCCTGCGGAGCTTCCTTTCTGTTGTATCTCGCCATCGCCTCGGCAACGCCGTGCTCCACGATCGCCACGCAGGCGTCGGCGGCGTCGGACACCGCGGACGCGAGCAGAGGCCGCTCCTGAGGCGTGTAATTTCCTATGACGTATCTGTCGAGCGGTATGATCCCGTTCCTTCCGATGCCGATGCGCACCCTCGGGAAATCGTCGTACTGAAGCTGATATATGACGGACCTCATGCCGTTGTGCGTTCCCGCGCTTCCGGACGGCCTCACGCGCAGGGCGCCCGTCGGAAGGTCCACGTCGTCGTACACCAGTATAAGGTGGGACGGCTCGACCTTGTAGAACTCGGTCACGGGCCTTACGGCCTCTCCTGAAAGATTCATGAACGTCTGCGGCTTTACGAGCACGACTTTTTCGGCGCCTATGCGGCCTTCGCCGATAAGCGCCTTGAATTTGATCTTCGTTATCGATATCCCCAGACGAGACGAAAGCACATCCATGGTCAGAAAGCCCATGTTGTGCCTCGTATTCTCGTACTCTCTGCCCGGGTTTCCCAGGCCGCAGATAATGTACATCTATTGCCTTTAATCTATGAACAGACGGCTTATCGAGTCGTTCGTAAAGATCCTGATCATCGCCTCCGCGAAGATCGGAGCTACCGACAGGACGCTGATCTTGTCGATGAGCTTGTCCTCCGGCACGGGGATCGTGTTGAGCAGGACCATCTCCTTGATGACGGACGCCTGGATCCTCTCGATCGCGGGGCCCGAAAGAACGGGATGCGTGGCCGCGGCGTAGACCTCGGTCGCGCCCATGTCCATGAGAGCCTTGGCCGCGTTGCAGATCGTGCCCGCCGTATCGACCATGTCGTCCACGAGTATGCACTTCTTTCCCCTGACGTCGCCGATTATGTTCATGACCTCGGAAACGTTCGCCGCCGCGCGGCGCTTGTCGACGATGGCTATAGGCGCGTCGAAGGTATGCGCGAACGTTCTCGTGCGGGCTACGCTTCCGTGATCGGGAGAAACTATCACGAGGTCGTCGCCTCCGAAACCTCTGTCCTTAAAATGTCTCGCCAGGATCGGCATTCCGAGCAGATGATCCACCGGTATGTTGAAATAACCCTGTATCTGCGCGGCGTGAAGGTCCATCGCTATGACCCTGTCGACGCCCGCGGCTACGAGCATGTCCGCTACGAGCTTCGCGGTGATGGGGTCTCTGGCCTTGGCCTTTCTGTCCTGCCTGGCGTATCCGTAATACGGGATGACCGCGTTTATCCTTCCGGCTGACGCTCGCTTCATCGCGTCGACCATGATGCACAGCTCCATGAAGTTGTCGTTTACGGGATCGCAGGTCGGCTGGACGACGTATATGTCCTGGCCTCTGACCATCTCCATGAGGCTGACGGAGATCTCTCCGTCGCTGAACTTGGTGACTACGGACTTGCCGAGGGGCTTGCCCATGATCGCTGCGATCTCCGCCGCAAGCTCGGGATGAGCGTTTCCGGTGAAGATCTTGTAGTCGGAATAGTTCCCGTTTTTCATTTTTTTCTCCCTGTTTTTCGGTTCCTCCGCGTGCGCGGATCGATCAGTACATATCTATTGAAATTATATATAATCTCGGGCGCGTCCGCAAGCGTTATAAAGCGTCCTTCCGCTTTAACGGACGGGATCGCGTTCGAGGATCATATCTCCGACCTTGTATATGTCTCCGGCGCCCATCGTCAGGACGAGATCTCCGGGGGAAGCGTTGTTTATGACGAAATCGGCCATCGAGGCGAAGTCCGGTATGAAATACACGTCCTTTTCGGGATGCTTTCTGCGGATCTCCTCCTGGAGCGACTTGGAGCTGAGCTTATAGATGTTCTTCTCCCTCGCCGCGTATATCTCCGCGAGTATTATCTTGTCCGCCTTTTCGAAGGCGTCGGCGAACTGGTCGAACAGCGCCATCGTCCTCGTGTAGGTATGCGGCTGGAAGAGGCACCAGATGCTCTTGTGCGGAACGTTCGCGGCCGCCGCGAGCGTAGCCTTTATCTCCGTCGGATGATGCGCGTAATCGTCGATCAGCGCGATCCCCGAGGCGGTCCTTCCTATGATATCGAAGCGCCTCTGGGTCCCCGTGTAGGCCTCGAGCGTCCGCTCGATGACGTTTATGTCCACGCCCATGACGGTGCATGCCGCGGCCGCCGCGAGCGCGTTGCTGACGTTGTGCTCTCCCGGTATGGCGAGCTGGACGTTGCAGCGCAGTATCCCCTTGTTGTAGAGGTCGAACGACGGCTGGCCCTTATCGTTGAACCGTATGTTCTGCGCGTAGAAGTCGCTCGTCTGGCTGAAGCCGAACGTGACGACCCTGCAGGCGAGATCCTCCGTCACCGCCTTGACGAACGGATTCGAGTCGTACGCGATTATGAAGCCGTTCTCGGGAACGGTCTCGGCGAACGCCCTGAAGGATCTGGCTATCGCGTCTATGTCCTTGAAATAGTCGAGATGGTCCGAGTCGATGTTGAGGATGACCTCCATCCACGGCTTAAGGCGCAGGAAGCTGTCCATGTATTCGCAGGCTTCCGTTATGAAATAGCCGCTGCCGCCTATGCGCACGTTGCTGGCGAACTGGTCGAGTATGCCTCCTATGAGCACCGTCGGATCCTTTCCCGCGGCCTCGAGTATCAGCGAGATCATCGCCGTGGTCGTCGTCTTTCCGTGCGTTCCGGATACGGCGACAGGCATCTCGTAGTCCTGCATGAGGGCTCCGAGCCCTTCCGCCCTCAGCACGGCGGGTATGCCGCGCCTCGCCGCCTCGGCGAGCTCGGGGTTCTCCGGGGATACGGCGTTGGAATAGATGACGATATCCGCGCCCTCCACGTTCTCAGCGGCGTGGCCGATGTAGATCCTGGCGCCCTGCTCCTTCAGCTTTTCGGTTATCTGGCTCTCCTTCATGTCCGAGCCGGAAACGGTGCAGCCGCGGCTCAGGAAAACGCTCGCTACGGCCGAAAGACCGATGCCGCCTATGCCCACGCAGTGGACATGCTTTATTCCTTTTGCGTCCATATTACTTCTTTCCGGTCAGGATCTCCCTGACTCTCTGCTTCATGTCTTCCTTGTCTATAGTGTCGCCGTGAAGGATCTTCCTTTCGGACAGTCCTCTGAGCGCTCCCGGTACGGGAACGCCTGTCGCGGCGCAAAGATCTCCGAAGGCCTTGAACGGATCGCCGGATCCGGGAAGGCCGATCGCCCCCGCGACAGTCTGCGCGAACTTGTAAGGGCTGGCCGTGGACGCTATCAGCGCGGGCGTTTCGTCGCCGGTGCGCTTTCTGTAGTCGCTCAGGACCTTTCCCGCGACCGCGGTATGCGTATCCACGAGGTAGTGCTCGCGCGCGTACAGATCGCCTATGAACTCCACTATCTCCTCCTCGGTCGCGAAGCCTCCGTCGAAGAGCCTGAGGCCTTCGGCGGTCTTTTCGCTGACGGAGTACTTCCTTTCGCCGTCGAGGCGCGACATGTATCCGGCGACGGCCGAAGGATCGCCCTCGAGGTGATAGAGGAGCCGCTCGAGATTGCTGGAAACGATGATATCCATCGAAGGAGCGTTCGTCTGGTAGAGCGGCCTGTCGGCGTCGTAGCGCCCGCTCGCGAAGAAGTCCGTGAGGACCTTGTTCTTGTTGGAGGCGCAGATGAACCTGTTTACGGGAACTCCCATCCTGTAGGCGTAGTACCCTGCGAGTATGTTTCCGAAGTTGCCGGAGGGGACGCAGATGTTTACGGGATCTCCCGCCTTTATCTCTCCGCGCCCGACGAGCCGGACGTAGCCCCAGACGTAGTACACGATCTGAGGGAGGAGCCTTCCGATGTTCATCGAGTTGGCCGCCGTGAAGCTGAAGCCGAGACCGGCCATCTCTTTGCCGAACTCCGCGTCGTTTAGTATCTTCTTCTGCGTCGTCTGCGCGTCGTCGAAGTTGCCCCTTATCGCGAGCACGGAGACGTTCGAGCCGGTCGCCGTGCGCATCTGCTTCTCCTGGACCGCGCTGACGCCGCCGTCCGGGAAGAACACGATGATCTTCGTGCCCGGCACGTCCTCGAAGCCCTTAAGCGCCGCCATCCCGGTATCGCCGGAGGTCGAGACGAGTATCACGACGGTCTTCTTTTCGCCCGTCTTCTTCATCGAGGTCGTAAGCAGATATGGAAGCATCGACAGCGCCATATCCTTGAACGCCGCCGTCCTTCCGTGATATAGCTCCAGGTACCACGCGCCGCCGGCCTTTACCACAGGCACGATATCCTCCGCCTCGAACTTGCCGTCGTACGCTCCGTCGATGCAGGCGCGCAGCTCGTCGCCGGTGAACGACTCGAAATACGGCTTCAGCACCTCGAACGCGAGGTCCTTGTAGCCGAGTTTGGAAAGCTCGTCCCAGCTCTTTTCGATCCGCGGGAAGCGCTCGGGCACGTAAAGGCCTCCGTCGCTCGCTATTCCCTTTATGATCGCTTCCTCTATACCGAGATCCGGGGCCTTGCCCCTGGTGCTCTTATAATTCATCTATAGCCCTTTCTATCCTTTTCTTCACCATGTCCGGACCCATTATCTGCTGGATGGTCCAAAGGTCCGGAGAGCTCGTGCGCCCCGTGACGGCCGCGCGTATGACGCTGCTGACGTGGCCGACGTGGCCCTTGTACTGTTCCGGCGCCTTCTTGTAGTCCTTTGGCTTTTCCGCGTAGCCGAGGCCCGACGCGAGCGAACGCACCTTGGCGAACCACGCGCTGTTGTCGTCGGCGGGATCGTAGCCCGCGATATACCCGCTGAGTATCTTCTCCAGATCGCCGGCGCATTCCGCGGGGTAATCGTCTTCCTTCACGAATTCGTCGTCGAAGAAATAGCTTATGAACTTCATGATCTGCTCCGCATAGACGAGATCCTTCCTGGGCTTCTCGCCGCCGCGGTCGATGCTGAATATGCTCAGGTAGAAGTCCTTCCTGGCCTTCATGTCCGCGGCCTTTCCGGGCCGGTATTCCTCAGCCCAGCCGAGGCAGAAATCGTATATCTCCTCCGCTGTCTTGCGCGCGAGCACGTCCTTGGACACGTCGTTGAGCTTGCTCAGATCGAACATCGTGCCGGAATTGCTCATCTTCTCCGGGCTGAACGCGAAGAGACCGTAGTCCGAATCGGGATTCGCCGCGCGCCACTCCTCGTAGTCCGAATTGAGGATCGTCATCAGATACTCTCGCACCGCCTCGGGGAAATAGCCGAGCTGCTTGTAGTAGCTGAGCCCGAGCTCGGGGTCCTTTCTTTTCGAGAGCTTGCGCTTCTGTCCCGTCTCCTCGTCGACCTTCATGAGGACGGTGTTGTGGCAGAACACGGGATATTCCCAGCCCATCGCGTCGAACAGCTGCACGTGTATCGGAAGCGACGGAAGCCACTCCTCGCCCCTGACAACGTGAGTGGTGCGCATGAAATGGTCGTCGACCACGTGCGCGAAATGGTACGTGGGAAGGCCCGTCTGCTTGAGTATGACGACGTCCTGTGTGTTCTGCGGCATCGACAGCTTTCCGCGGATGCCGTCCGTGACCGTGAAATACTTCGACGGATCGCCTTCCGAGCGGAACCGCATGACCGGGATCTCGCCTGCCGAAAGATGCGCCTTTACCTCTTCCAAAGAGGCGTCCCTGTATTTCGAATAGCTCCCGTAGATCCCAGGAGTCTCCTTGCGGGCCTCCTGGCCCTTTCTGATCTCCGCGATCTCATCCTCGGTGAGGAAGCACGGATACGCCATGCCCTTTTCGACGAGACGCTTTACGCACGCCTTGTAGATATCGCCGCGCATGCTCTGGTAATACGGCCCGTATTCGCCCTTCGGAGGATCGCTGACGGCTCCCTCGTCGAAGTTTATCCCGAAATACGACAGAGTGTCGATGAGCACCGGGACGGCGCCCTCCACCTCGCGCTTGTCGTCGGTATCCTCGATGCGCAGGAAGCACACGCCTCCGGTGCTGTGAGCTATCCTCTCGTCGGCCATCGCGCCGTAGAGATTGCCCAGATGTATGAATCCGGTCGGCGAGGGAGCCATCCTCGTGACCCTCGCGCCCTGAGGCAGGCCGCGGGGAGGATAGATCTTCTCGTAATCGTCCGGCGTTTTCGTTATATCGGGGAACAAAAGCTCCGCCAATTCCCTGTAGTCCATTAAAACCTCCGCATAAATCGTCAGTTTATATTGTACACGAAAAAAATATATTTGTATGCATAAAGTATTGGACAAACGCACGCTTTTAAGTTATAATTCCAAATGTTCCGATTTACGGTGCCTTGGTCAAGTGGTCAAGACGCTAGCCTCTCACGCTGGAATCAGGGGTTCGACTCCCCTAGGCACTACCAAGTAAAAGGACCGCTGTCTCAAGAGACAGCGGTCTTTTCATTGCCGCAGGATCTTTATCGCAACGGCAACGTTTTTGCATCTTTTTTATTACAAGCCTTTAAATTACCGCGCCTTTTTAAACGGTTCGCCGATCAGCGATCGATCTCCCTTTATGCACGTTACGCGGTTCGGCGATCGAGCGTCTTTTACGCACGGTACGCGGTTCGGCGATCGAGCGTCTTTTACGCACGTTATGCGGCTCGGCGATCGATCGTCTTTTACGCACGGTACGCGGTTCGGCGATCGAGCACCTTTGCGCCTGGCGCGATGCCGCGCGCTCCAGGCATCGGATCCTTTTTTATTGACAATACTCGCTCAAAACTGCATTTTTGTCTATGATCCTTTGATTTCTGCTCATTTCGGCGCCTTTATCCCGTCTGTTTGCCGCAGATATGGACAAATAGCGCCGATCCATGCGCGAACTGTCCATAAAATGCGGTCTCAGACGTCTGTTTTCTGCCGATCAGGCATCCATGCGGGTAATTATGGACGACAGACAAGATATTTCGGCTGTTTGTCCATGAAATGAGGTCATATTATGGACATTTCAGCGCCTTTATCGCAAAAATGGCAATATCGCTGGATCCGGGCGCGAATAGCGGCGGCCGCGAAAGCAGTAACGACTGCCGGGCGGATCTCAGGGGCAGCGTCCGGCGGATCCCAGGGGCAGCGTCGGGCGAATCTCAGGGGCAGCGTCCGGCGGATGAGCAGGCAGTGACGCCTGCCGGGAGGACCGGCCGCGTCCGGCGGATCCCGGGGGCAGCGCACGGCACGTTCAAAACGCCGGCTCTGTTGCATTTGCCGCGCTCTTAAAATAAAATAAATATAAAATCGTTATACTGCTCAACCGCTTAAGGAGAAGGACCATGGCCGCGAACATCATCACCTGGGCGATCATCCGCTATATCACCGCCAGAGGCAGACGCGATCTTAAGGATCTGCTCGGCAACTGCGCGAGGGCGAACGAAAAAAGCAGGGAATTTCTGCTGAAGCTCGTAAACGACAACAAAAACACCGAATACGGGAAGAAGTATCATTTTGACGAGATCAAAACGATAGAAGACTACAAGAGGCTCGTCCCGCTGAGCGGCTTCGACGACTACGCGCCCTATATAGAGCGCATGGTAAAGAACGGGGAACGCGGGCTGATCACAGCCTATCCGATCGTTCAGTACGCCGAGACGTCGGGCTCCGTGGGCGTTCCGAAGAAGATCCCCGTCACACAGCCCGCGATGGATATCTATACCAAGTACACCATCACCCGCGTCATGGCGCTTGCGGACAGATGGAACCTCGAGCACAAGGGAAGCAGGCTCCCGATAGGCCGCGGCTTCAACCAGCTCGAGATAGTCGACCGCACGCTGGACGACGGAACTCCTCTGGGCAATATATCCGGCTCCGCGGCTAAGCGCTACAGGAGCATATTCCCGTATTATCTCACCTCTCCGATACCGGTGCTCTATCCGAAGGGCTACCTGCCGATGACGTACCTGAAAGCGCGCTACCTTCTCGCGGACAGGGACGCCACCTTCATGTTCAGCGTATTCATGCCGAACCTCGTCGACCTGATGTATTACATCCAGAGGAACTGGGAGACGCTCGTCGGCGATATCAGGAGCGGCGGCTTCGACGAGAGCGTCGATATAGACGCGGAGACCAGGGCGGAACTCGCAAAGGTGACAAAGCCCGATCCCGCGCGCGCGGACGAGCTCGAAAAGATATTCCGCGAGGGCTTCGACAGTCCGATAATCCCGCGCCTGTGGCCTCAGATGTCGTTCATCTGCACCATCGGCACCGGCGGATTCGCGGCGTACACGAGGATCATGAGGGAGTTCTCGGGCGATATACCGATCGACTTCTCGATCTACGGCGCGTCGGAAGCGCTGATGGCAGCCTGCACCGGGATAGAGGATCCCGAATTCGCGCTTCTGGTCGACAGCTGTTTCTTCGAGTTCATTCCGGCCGACGCTCCCGACAGCTGCACCGACACTCTGAACATCGACCAGCTCGAGGTCGGGAAGGAGTACGAGCTTATCCTTACGAACCTTTCCGGCTTCTACCGCTACCGCATCAAGGACGTTATAAAAGTGCTCGGGTACGAAGGCGAGAGCCCGAAGATAACCTTCGCGTACAGAAAGAGCCAGCTCCTCGATCTTTCAGGCGACAAGATCACCGAGAGCATGATGGACGAAGCGATCAGGAGGACCGGCGAAGAGCTGGGAGTCATCCTCATCGATTACTGCGTATACCCGAACAAGGAAGTGAGCCCGCCGCGCTACGAGTTCCTTATCGAGCCCGAAAAACAGCTCGATCCGTCGAAATGCGGCGAATACCTGCAGATACTCGAAAAGCATCTGGGCGACGTCAACCCGGTCTACAAGGAATGCAGGGACACGACGGAGATCGGCGAGCCGAAGCTCTATCTGCAGCAGCTCCAGACCCACGCGCTCTGGCGCGACGTAAAGGTGATAAAAGGCACGTCCCTCAACCAGGTAAAGCCCGTGCGGGTGCTGGACACGCCCATGAAGCAGAAGTTCTTCTACGCGCTGCTCGAGGAATAGCCGGCGCGCGGGCGCCGCTCGCTATCCGCGGCGCTTTCCGGCCCTGAACAGGACGTATACATAAACTATGAGCAGCGCGGCCGCCGCGGTCATCCCCACGGGATACGCGACCGTACTGCTGAGCTTGAAGCCTTCCTTCGCCATCAGGATATAGGTCACGCTCACCGCCGTCATGAACACGGCGGGCGGCGCCGTTATCGCTGAAGCGAATCTGTTTTCGCGCGTCTTAAGAAGATACGCGGTAGCTACCCATAAAGATACCATCGCGAGCGTCTGGTTGCTCCAGGAGAAATAGCGCCACAGCGCGTTGAAATCGAGCCTCGAGAGCACCGCGGCTATGACGAGCAGCGGTATGGTGATGATGAGGCGGTTCCTTATGTGTTTCTGATCCAGCCCCGTGATCTCGGCGACCATCAGCCTGATGGATCTGAACGCGGTATCCCCCGAGCTTATCGGGCAGATTATAACGCCTATTATCGCAAGCACGCCGCCGACGCTGCCGAGCATCCCCGTCGATATGTCGTATACGACGCCCGACTGGCCGAAATCCGTGAGCGCGGCCGCGAGGTCCGCGGTATTTCCGTAGAACGTCATTCCTCCCAGCGCCCATATGATCGCGATCACCGATTCGGCGATCATAGCGCCGTAAAAGATTACGCGTCCCTGGCGCTCCGAGGTTATGCACTTGGCTATCATCGGAGACTGCGTAGCGTGAAAGCCCGAGATGGCGCCGCACGCCACGGTGACGAACATGTACGGCCAGACGGGAAGCCCTTCAGGATGAAGGTCCTTCAGGACCATATGCTGCTGGACGTAATTGCCCGAGCAGATCCCGTAAACGATCCCCACAGCCATTATTATGAGCACTGCGCCGAACACCGGATACAGCTTTCCGATTATCTTGTCGATCGGAAGCAGCGTCGCGACGATGTAGTAGAGAAGTATCGCGGCGACCCAGACGTCCGTCGAGAGCACCTCCGGCGTAAGCATCGCCAGAAGCGCCGCGGGGCTGTTCACGAACACGGTGCCCGTCAGCAGAAGGAGAAGTATCGCGAAGGCGCGCATGATCCATCCGACGGTCTTTCCGAGATAGAGCGAAGAAAGCTCCGCGATCGAGGCGCCGCCGTTCCGCTCGGAGATCATGCCGCTCATGTAGTCGTGGACGCCTCCGCCCAGTATCGCGCCGAACGTTATCCACAGGAATACGACAGGACCGAAGCAAGCGCCCATGAGCGCGCCGAAGATCGGGCCCGTCCCCGCTATGTTGAGGAGCTGGACGAGAAAAGCTCTCCACGGCTTCATGGGAACGAAATCGACGCCGTCGCCCATGCTGTATGCCGGAGTAGTTCTGTCGTCGGGGTCGAAAGCGATCTCGACGGCCTTGCCGTAAATGAAATAACCGATGACCAGAAGGATTATGTTGAAAATGAGTATGCGCATGATGTGATCGGGTCCTTAGATGTCTGTTGTTTCTGTATCCGAAGCCGGTGCCCGGCCGGCGTTCATCCTGGATATATAAGCCGCGAGGTCCTCTTCGCGGAGCGGGCGGCTGAAGTAGAAGCCCTGTATGAGATTCGCGCCGGATCTGACTACCCTGTCCAGCTGCTCCTTCGTCTCGACGCCCTCCTGCACGACGTTGTTGTTCATGCTGCGGATGAGGCGGATGAGGTCGTCAAGCAGGACCGCGTTTTCCTGGCTGCTGTCGCCGCTCCATAGGATCGATTTGTCTATCTTTATGTTCAGGTAGTTCTCGCCGAGCAGCCTCGCGAGGTTCGAATAGCCGGTGCCGTAATCGTCGAGCGAGAACGAATACCCAACCTTCCTCATCTGCTCTATCGTCCTGCCGACGGAAGCGACCTCCTCGAGCGCCAGGCCTTCGGTTATCTCGAGGTTTATCTGCTCCGCGGATACCCCCCACTCCCTGCGCATCTCCTCGAACGCCGGGAAGAGATCGTCGCGGAGGAACTGATATATGGAGACGTTCACGTCGACGTACCGTATCCCCAGATCTTTAAGACCGTATTGCGATATGACGCGGCACGTCTCGCTGAACACGAAGCGCCCGAGCTCGTGTATCATACCGTTCTTTTCGGCTATCGGTATGAATTCGTCGGGGAAGATGTTCTCGAGCTTTTCGTCGCGCATTCGCACGAGCGCTTCGGCGGCGACTATGCTCTCCGTCTCCGCGGACCATATCGGCTGATACCAGACCTCCATCCTGTTTCCGGCGATCGCGTCGCGCAGAGCGTCCTCGACATCCAGCATCCTTCGAATGTCGGCGATGTCCTCGCGCGTCAGCAGCATCGAGCCGGGCTGCGAGTCCTGGAACCCGCTTATCAGCAGATCCTGCAGCTGCCGCAGCGTGCCGACGTCGTCGGGAACGCGGATTATGCCCGTGACGGTCTCAAGCTTTGCCGTCACCTCGTCCGTGCTCCATGCGGTCTCGAAGCGCCTGCTCAGCGTGTGCGCGAGCTCTTCGGCCTTCGAGCCTTCGGGATCGTAGACGACTATCGCGAAGCCCTCCTGCCAGAAGCGGAATATGTTCTCGCGCCCCGCGAACCGCTCCAGCCACGACGCGACGTCGGCCATCAGGCTGTCCATGTCACGGCTGTTGAACAGGCGCGAGAAGAAGT
>JAEEVI010000048.1 GCA_016287035.1 Bacillota bacterium | reverse complement strand
GGAGGCCGCGAACGGAAGCTTTATCGTTATTTGCTTCATGGGGCTCGCGGAGCGGGAAATCGGCCCGCCGTCCTCGCCGTACATCTCCTCGAGGACGAACCTGCGGCCCGTCTCTTCGGGCGAGAGCAGCTCTATCTCGTCGCCGACGCTGAACGGATTGCGCGTGAGCACGCGCGCGGTACCGGGCCCCGCGTCCTCCAGAAGAGACGCGACGAACAGGCAGTTCCTTATATACCCGTCCGTATCGGGCACGAGAGCGTTCGGATCGTTCATGTAAAAGCCGGTGCAGAACGGCCGGTGGCTTACCGTGTCGAGCTCCTCTTTGGCTTTCGCGGCGTCTATCCTTCCGTCCATCAGCAGCCTGTACGCGTTCGTGACGGTCGCCGTGTAGAACGGCGTGCGCATGCGTCCCTCGATCTTGAACGAGCAGACGCCGGCGCCGGCGAGGAGCCCGAGTATATCCGCGCAGCAGAGCTCCTTGGAGCTGAGTATGGCGGTGCCTTTTTCGCTCTCCTCTATCTTGAAATATTCGCCCGGACGTTTTTCCTCCATGAGGTAGTAGTTCCACCTGCACGACTGCGCGCAGCCGCCCCTGTTGCCGCTGCGGCCCGTCAGGTACGCGCTGAGCAGGCATCTTCCCGAATAGGACATGCACATCGCGCCGTGGATGAACGCTTCGAGCTGGAGCTCTTTGGGAGTCTTCGCGCGGAGCTCCGCGATGCTGTCTATGTCGAGCTCCCGGGCGAGCACTATGCGCGAGGCGCCCATGTCGAAGTAGACTCGCGCGGCCTTGTAATTCATGCAGTTCGCCTGCGTACTGACGTGGACGTCGATGCCGGGGCACTTTTCCTTTATCTCGCTGATAGCTCCGATGTCGGAAACGATGATCGCGTCCGCGCCGATGTCCAGGAGCCTTTTCGCGTAGTCGCCGAGGAGGGGTATCTCGCCGTTGTTGGCGAAGCTGTTCACGGTGACGTACAGCTTTTTCCCTGCCGCGTGAAGCTGCGCCGCGCCTTCCGCGAGCGTCTCCTCGGAAAAGCCGACGGTCTCCGAGCGCAGCTGCATGAACGGTCCGCCGCAATAGACGGCGTCCGCCCCGTATCTCTGCGCGGCTGTCAGCCGCTCCATGTCCCCGGCCGGAGCCAGCAGTTCTATATCTTTAAGTTCCATGTCCGCTTCCTCTGCGAAAAATGCCGATGCGCCGCGATGCGCGGCGCGCAACGTTATTTTAGCATATATGGCGCGGCTGTTCAAAGAAGCGGCGGGGGGATGTATAATAAATGGCAGGGAGGATACTGCCATGAAAGGCCATCCTGAGATACTCGCTCCGGTGGGCGGAAGCCAGCAGCTCAAGGCCGCGCTGCGCTGCGGAGCGGACGCCGTATATTTCGGACTCAAAAATTTCAACGCGCGAAGGAACGCCGACAACTTCGACGGCGCGGGCGTCGCGGAGGTGGTCCGCGAATGCCACCTGCACGGCGCGAAGGTCTTTATCACTCTGAACATACTCGTCATGGACGGCGAGCTCGCGGAGATGAGAAAGGCCGCCGACGAGGCTGTTCTGAGCGGCGCCGACGGCATAATAATACAGGACCTGGCGGTCGCGTCGTACATAAAGAACGCCTATCCGGGCGCGTATATGGTCGCCTCCACGCAGATGGCCGTGCACAACGCGGCCGGGGCCGAGGAGCTTCTGGAGTACGGCTTCAGGCGCGTTGTTCTCGCGCGCGAGCTCAGCCTCGGGGAGATACGCTCGGTCATAGAGAAGACGGGCGCCGACGCCGAGGTGTTCGTCCACGGCGCGCACTGCATGAGCGTTTCCGGCAACTGCTATCTGTCCTCGATGATAGGCCAGCGGAGCGGAAACAGAGGCCTTTGCGCGCAGCCGTGCCGGCTCGGCTGGAAGCTCGGCGAAAAGGAGTTCTGCCTTTCGCTGAAGGATATGTCGTACGTGGAACACATGAAGGAGCTCGCGGACGCCGGCGTCTGCTCGTTCAAGATCGAGGGGCGCATGAAGAGGGCGGAATACGTGGCGGCTGCGGTGATCGCCTGCCGCGAGGCGCTCTCCGGAGGAAGACCGGACATGAGGACGCTGCGGAGCGTTTTTTCGCGCAGCGGATTCACAGACGGCTATCTTACGGGGAAGACAGGTCCGGACATGTTCGGCGTGCGCACGAAGGAGGACGTGACGGCCGCGAAGGACGTGCTCGGTGAGCTGTCCAGGCTCTACGAGAAGGAGGTCCCCTGCAGGACTGTCGACATGGTGCTGCGCGTCAGGGAGGGCGCGCCCGCCGTGCTTTCGGCGTCGTGCGAAGGGCTGCGCGCCGAAGCGTCCGGCGAGGTGCCGCAGACCGCGACAAACAGGCCCCTTACAGAGGAGCAGGCTTCGAAGAGCCTGTCCAAGACTGGAGGGACCGTGTTCCGCGCCGGAAAGATAAAATGCGTGATAGACGACGGCCTGATGCTGCCCGCCGCCGCGCTCAACGATCTGCGCAGGAACGCGATCGCGAAGCTGGAGGACGGGATAGCAGGGAAGGCTCTTCCGGAATATCTCGCGGATCCCGATATACCGCGCGAGGTCCCGGAGATCTCGTCCCTCGGAAGATACGTTCCGCCGGCCTCGCCTGTGCTCCGGCTCCGCTTCGCGCGCGCGGCGCAGATATTCGCGCCGGCAGAGGGCGAGGAGCTCATAGTCCAATTATCGGACCTCGAAAGAGATCCGTCACTTATAGACATGTACGGAGAGTCGCTCCTCTGCGAGCTGCCGGCGCTCATATGGCCCGGCGCGGAAGAGCGCGTTTCCGCCGCACTCTCTTCGCTTGCGCGAAGAGGGCTGCGCCGCGCCTTCTGCGAGAACATCGGCGCCGTGCGCGCCGCCCGCGATGCCGGCCTTTCGGTCTGCGGCGGCCCGTGCCTCAATATAACGAACAGCGCGAGCCTGGCCGAATACGGGCACCTCGGCCTTTCG
>JAEEVI010000047.1 GCA_016287035.1 Bacillota bacterium | reverse complement strand
ATCCTTCTTCCCAGAATGATGGGCAGAAGGGTATGCCGCAAGTGCGGAAAGCCGTACCACGTCGTGACGATGCCTCCGAAGGTCGAGGGCGTCTGCGACGTATGCGGCGGCGAGGTGTACCAGCGCGCTGACGACTCCGAGGAGACCGTCAGAAACAGATTCCAGGTCTACAGCGAACAGACCAGTCCGCTCATAGATTACTACACAAAGGCCGGCAAGCTCACCGTCATCGACGGGACGAAGGACCTCGAAGACGTGTTCGCCGCCATTTGCGAAGTGCTCGGAGACTGATCCATGATCGTTCTCAGATCCAGGGAAGAGATATCGAATATCGCCGGCGCCGCGGACATCACAAGACAGATGTTCGCCGGCCTGGCGGAACTGATAGTTCCGGGTATCTCTACGAAAGACATAGACAGATATGTCGAGGATTACATCGTAAGACATGGAATGAGACCCGCATTCAAGGGTTACGGCGGTTTTCCCGCCTCCGCCTGCGTATCGGTGAACGAGGAGGTCATCCACGGCATCCCTTCGAAGAAGAGGATCCTTCGCGAAGGCGACATCGTGAGCGTCGACCTCGGAGCTGTTTACAAGGGTTATTATTCAGATGCGGCAAGAACTTATCCCGTGGGCGAGATAAGCCCACTGTGCCAGAGACTGCTCGATACTGCGGAAGCCGGCTTCTTCGCCGGGCTCAAATACTGCAGGAAGGGCTGCAGGCTTCACGACGTATCGCACGCTATCCAGCAGTGCGTTGAAGCAGAGGGATTCTCTGTTATAAGAGATTACGTCGGTCACGGCGTCGGGAGAGACCTCCACGAGGATCCTCCCGTCCCCAACTACGGCAAGGCAGGCCATGGACCGCAGCTCGTACCGGGCATGGTGCTCGCGATAGAGCCCATGATCGCGGCCGGCTCCTACGACGTTAAGGTGCTGGCGAACGAGTGGACGGTCGTCACGAAAGACGGCCAGCCCGCCGCCCATTACGAAAACACAGTGGTCATTACCGACGGAGATCCCCTCCTCCTTACGTACCCCGGGTACGAGAGGACGGACAAGGGACCCAAAGCCCAGGATGGAGGAGCTTTCTGATGGCGAAAAAAGACAGCAGCATAGAGGTAAGCGGTACGGTCCTCGAATCGCTTCCCAACGCGATGTTCAAGGTCAAGCTCGAAAACGACTTCGTCGTGCTCGCGCACATATCAGGCAAGATGCGGATGAACTTCATACGCATACTTCCCGGCGACAAGGTGCGCATCGAGCTCTCACCGTACGACCTCACCCGCGGAAGAATAACGTGGAGAGACAAATAATCTTTGAAATTATTGCGACAAAAGTCGTAAAGCGTGGTATAATTACAGGTCGAGTTTTTTGACCGAGGAGGCAAAAATGAAGGTAAGAAGTTCAGTTAAGCCTATCTGCGAGAAGTGCAAGGTGATCAAGAGGAACGGCAAGGTCATGGTCATCTGCGAGAACCCCAAGCACAAGCAGGTACAGGGCTAGGCGCCCGCTGTATAAAAACGGCAGCGCCAGCGATACGGTTTACTGTGTTCCGGAGCGTCACAGCGTACGGAACGTAAATTATATTAATAGTTGCAGTATAGGAGGAAAACATTATGGCTCGTATAGCTGGTGTCGATTTACCCAGAGAAAAAAGAGTTGAAATCGGCCTCACCTATATCTACGGAATCGGACTCCCGACTTCCAAGGCTATCCTTGCGAAGGCCGGAGTAAATCCCGACACGAGAGTTAAGGATCTGTCCGAGGACGAGGTAGGTGCTATCAGAAAGATCATCGACAACGAATACGAAGTTGAAGGCGATCTCAGAAGAGACGTATCCCTGAACATCAAGCGCCTTATGGAGATAGGCTGCTACAGGGGCATCCGTCACAGAAGAAATCTGCCCGTGCGCGGACAGAACACCAAGAACAACAGCCGCACAAGAAAAGGTCCCAAGAAGACCGTCGGCAGAAAAAAGAAGGATTAAGGAGGTAAGCTAACATGGCAGCAGCAAAGAAGACTGTTCGCAAGAAAAAAGTCGAGCGTAAGAACATCGAAAGCGGCCAGGCTCACATCCAGGCATCTTTCAACAATACCATCGTAACCATCACCGATCAGAACGGCAACGCACTGTCCTGGTGCAGCGCCGGTTCCCTCGGTTTCAAGGGTTCCAGAAAGTCTACCCCCTTCGCGGCGCAGATGTGCACCGAGGAGGCCGTAAAGGGCGCCCTTATCCATGGTCTCAAGAACGTAGAAGTATACGTAAAGGGACCCGGCTCCGGCAGAGAATCCGCTATCAGGGCTCTGCAGACAGCAGGTCTTAACGTCACCATGATCAAGGACATCACCCCGATCCCCCACAACGGCTGCAGACCGCCGAAGAGAAGAAGAGTGTAGTAAGGGAGGCAAGACAATATGGCAAGATATACAGGACCTTCCTGCAGACTTTGCAGAAGAGAAGGACAGAAGCTGTTTCTTAAGGGCGAGCGCTGCTACAGCGGCAAGTGCGCTCTCGAGAAGAGGGCATACGCTCCCGGACAGCACGGACAGAACAGAAAGAAGAGCTCCGACTACGGCCTTCAGCTCCGCGAGAAGCAGAAGGCAAAGAGGTTCTACGGGCTCCAGGAATCCCAGTTCAGAAACTATTTCGAGAAGGCTGCTAAGAAGCCCGGCATCACAGGCGACAACCTTCTGATCATGCTCGAGACGAGACTCGACAACGCGGTGTTCAGAATGGGCTTCGCTTCCTCCAGAAAGGAAGCCCGCCAGCTCGTGACTCACGGCCACTTCACCGTAAACGGCAAGAAGGCCGACATCCCCTCCATGCAGGTGGCTGCGGGCGACGTCGTAGCGGTAAAGGCTAAGAGCACCTCTTCTCCCAAGTTCAAGGAGATCAGGGAGATGACGATAAGCACTCCCGACTGGCTCTCCATCGATACAGACAAGCTCGAAGGCAAGATCCTTTCCATCCCCACCAGAGAGATGATAGACACGCCGGTCGAAGAGCATCTGATCGTCGAGCTGTACTCCAAGTAATAACTCAGCTTGAGAATACTTACTGAACGAAGGAGGGATTAACGAGTGATTGAATTTGAAAAGCCAAGCATTACATGCACATACTCCGATGAAGATCCCAGCTACGGCAAGTTCGTAGTCGAACCCCTCGAGAGAGGTTACGGCCAGACACTCGGCAACAGCATGAGGAGGATCCTCCTCAGCTCGCTGCCCGGCGCTGCTGTCACTTCTATAAAGATCGACGGAATACTCCACGAATTCTCGACCATACCCGGCGTCAAGGAGGATGTGGCTGTGATAATCCTCAGCCTCAAGCATCTTTCTCTCGCGCTCAACGGGACCGACAGCCTCAGGGCGATGATCAACGCCGTAGGGCCCTGCGAGGTCACGGGCGCGGACATCGTCGCCGATTCCGGCCTCGAGATATTCAACCCCGAGCTGCACATAGCGACTCTGGAGGACGGAGCGACCCTCACCATGGAGCTCACGATAGCCACCGGCAGAGGATATGTTCCCGCAGATCAGAACAAGGACGAAACTACGCCCATCGGCGTCATACCCATCGACAGCATCTATACGCCTGTCCGCCAGGTGAATTATACAGTCGAGAACACGCGCGTAGGCCAGGTGACGGACTATGAGCGCCTCGTGCTCGAGATCTGGACGGATCTCAGCATCGCGCCGAACGACGCCGTGTCTATGGGCGCGAAGATACTCCAGGAGCACCTCTACCTGTTCATCGACCTGAACGCGGAAACGGGCGGCCAGAGCTTCCTCACGAAGTCCGAGCCCTCCGCGTCCGAAAAGGCGATGGAGATGACGATCGAGGAGCTGGAGCTGTCGGTACGCTCGTACAACTGCTTAAAGCGCGCGGGCATAAACACCGTCGAGGAGCTGACGAAGCGCAGCGAAGCCGACATGATGAAGGTAAGGAACCTGGGAAAGAAGTCCCTGGACGAAGTAAAGCACAAGCTGGCTGAGCTCGGTCTCGGTTTGAAGGCCGGCGAGGAATAACCATAGGAAGGAGTTTTCAAAATGCCCGGATACAGAAAGTTGGGCGTCAAGTCTGCCCACAGAAAATCCATGCTGAGAAATCTGGTAACTGATCTCTTCCGCTACGAGCGCATTCAGACGACTGACTGCAGAGCTAAGGAAGCCAGAAGAGAAGCAGAAAAGATGATCACACTTGCGAAGCGCGGGGATCTTCACGCGAGAAGACAGGCGCTTGCTTATATCAAGGACGAGAACGTCGTCAGCAAGCTGTTCGACGAGATCGCGCCCAAGTACGAAGGAAGGAACGGAGGATACACGAGGATCCTCAAGCTCGGTCCCCGTCAGGGAGACGTAGCCGAGTCCGTATTCCTGGAGCTCGTATAAACATTATTCAGAGCATCACTTCAACGAAGCAGCCTTATACGGCTGCTTCGCTTTTACGCGCCGGATACCGCGGCGCCGAGGCAGGCTGCAGGTGTGAATAACGCTAATGGAAAAAACTATATAACGGACAGCGTTTACCGCTCATTCTTTTTGGTCTGCGTTCTTTCGATGGTATCAGCAACGCTGGGGACGCTCGTCGACAACGTGATCGTCGGGCGCTTTCTCGGGACGGAGGCGCTCGGCGCGATGGGCATCGTTTCGCCCGTCATGTTTCTTTTCATGGCGCTCGGCGTGATCTGCGCGAGCGGAGGGGCCATACTCGTCTCGCAGGCGCTCGGACAGGGCGATACGGAACGCGTGCGCAACGTGTTCTCGACAGCTATCTGCTTCGACGTGATCGCCGGCATAGCCGTCTGCGTCCTCGGCATGATCTTCCTGCGCCCTCTCGCGGAGCTTCTCGGCGCCCGCGGCGCGCTCGCCGAGCTCTCCGTGCAGTACCTGAAGGGCTTCCTGTTCAGCGCTCCCGCGATCGTTTCGCTGGGAGTCCTCATGCAGTTCATCCAGATCGACGGCTCGCCGCGCCTGTCGCTGCTCGCGACCGTCGTGATGACCGTCTCGGACGTGATATTCGACCTGCTCGTGGTGCTTTTTCACGGCGGGATGTTTGGCATGGCGCTTGCCACGACGGTCAGCAACTATCTTGCATGCGTCGTTCTGGCGTTCCACTTCCGCAAGAGCAGCTGTACGCTCGGGTTCGTCCGGCCCCGCTCGCCGCTGCGCGCGCTCAGGGAGATGAGCCTGACGTCCATGCCCGCTGTCATGACGATGGCGGGAGAGCTGGTGCGCACGGCCGTCCTGAACAACTGGCTGGCAGTGATCGCGGTCAGCGCTGTCGCCGCGATGAACGTGCGGGCTCAGGCTCAGAGCTTCATCGGCGCGCTCGCGCTCGGAGGCTCGCAGGCGGTAGCCGCCATGACCGCCATGTTTTTCGGCGAAGAGGACCGCGAAGCCATAGGGCTCTCGCTCTCGTCCGCGCTGCGCCAGGGGCTTGCCGGCAACTGCGCCGCGGCGGTCGTCGTCGCGCTGATCCCGTCGGTATTCCCGCGGCTAATGGGGCTCGAGGGCGGTGAAGCGCTGCGGATGGCGAGCGCGGCCGTGCGCTGGTTCGCCGTCGCCCAGCCTCTGCGGTTCGTCAATCTTCTGATGTCCCAGTATTATCAGTCCACGCGGCGCACCGCACGCGCGGTGTTCATCAGCCTTATGGAGGTGCTTGCGGCGCCGGTGCTCCTCGCCGGCCTGCTCAAGGGACCGTTCGGCGTTAACGGCATATGGCTGGCGTTTCCCGCCGCGGAGCTGCTGACTCTGATCATGATACTTCTGCCTGCCGCGGCGGGAGGATCGCGCGGAAGTCTTTTCAGCCGCCTGCTCCTCCTTCCCGAAGACTTCGGCGGAAGCGACGCCGACAAGCTGAGCGTATCCATCGGCAGCATGGAGGAGGTCATGGAACTGATAGACAAGGCCTACGCGTTCGGCGAGGAGAAGGGCGTCGCGCGCAAAACGCTCGACAAGCTCTCGCTCTGCATCGAGGAGATGGCCGGAAATATAGTGCAGCACGCGTTCCCCGCGGGCGAAAGGCGCCGGTTCGATCTGCTCGTGTATATAAAGCCGGACGCCATCCTTCTCCGGATGCGCGACAACGGACGTCCCTTCGATCCGCTCGCTTTTCTTCGCGAGCAGGCGCAGGACGACCCCGAGGCGAATCTCGGGCTCAAGGTGATCAACGGGATCACGGACAGCTTCGAGCACCGCAGCGGCGTGGGGCTCAACATCAGCCTCATGACGATAAGAAGGGAATAAAAGCGAACCGGAATAAAAACGATCCGGGAAGCCGCCTCAGGGCGGCTTTTCTATTTGCGGAACGCCGAGGCGAACGCCGCGGACGCGATGAGACACAAAATGACGAATGCTGCCAGCAGCGCGCGGAACCCTTCGAGCGGAGAGCTCCATCCCGCGCCGAGGAACAGACCGTCGAGCTGCGTGAACGCGGCGCTGCCGATGAATGCGGCGCAGTTGGCTATGCCCGTCATCGTGCCTGTCGCTTCGCTGCGGCCGAGCTTTCCTATGCATACGAAGCCGACGGTGAAGATACCTGAGCCCATTATGCCCGCAAGGAACATTATCGCGCCTGCCGCAAGGCTGCTCTTTCCCGGCGAGAGAGTGATGAGCGCAGCCCACGTCGCGGCGAATATAACGCTGCAGATGACCGTGGAACGCACGTGCCCGGCCCTGTCGGAGATCCTTCCCGTGACGACGGCGCCGAAGACGGCTCCCGCTGCCACGCAGGTTATCATTACGCTTGAGACGGCGGGAGGCATGAGGAGCGCCTCGCGGAAGTAAACGTCCGCCCACAGCGTCTGAAATGACAGGCGCGTGCCGCCCATCAGCAGATAAAAGACGCAGACGAGGATGAGTCCCCTGCTGAAGACGGAAGCGGTTTTGCGCCTTTCCCCTGATGCTTCCGGGACGGTTACTGCGGACCGCGCGTCCGCGCTCCGGGACTGCTCGGGTATCAGCAGCCAGGCGCCCGCGCACAGAACGAACGTGAGGATGCCGAGGATGATGAAGGTCTTTCTCCAGCCGATAAAGGCATTGAGAAAATGGAGCGGCGCGGAGGCGCAGATCGTCCCCGTCTGCCCGAGACATACGAGTATCCCGGCCATCGTGCCGTAGAGAGAGTCTCCGAAGGCTCTACGCAGGCACGCCATCGCGGGCACGAAAGCCATTGCGGTCGTAGCGCCTACAAGAGCTCTCGATATCAGCGCCGCTCCGTACGAATGCGTCAGCGCGAACCACAGGACGCTGACCGCCAGGACGAGGCTCGACGCGGCGATGACCCTTCGCGCTCCGAACCTGTCAGCGAGCCAGCCTCCGGGGATCTGCATCGCGGCGTACGCGTAGAACAGCGCGGAGCCCAGCGACGCGAGCTGCATGTCCGAGAGCGCGAGCTCCGACGCGATCGAAGTCCCTATGACTGCCAGCACCTGCCGGTGGAAATTGCAGAAGAAATACGCAAGTCCGAGCACGGCGACGAGCAGGATCTGTTTTAATGACGGGCCTGTCTGTTTCATGATAAGACATTATAGCACTAAAGCGTGGTTTTATTATCCGGTGCTTATGGCAAAAATTACAAGACTCCTTGAAAAAAGCCCGGGCACAGGCGTAAACTATTGATAGATAAAAACAGAGCTTTGCGTGTAAGAGCATTGTGCCCCGAACAGGTCATATGAAAAAGGAACACAAAAAGAAAATGGCGGCGCCCGTAATAATAACGATATTATTCGTGGCGCTCTTCGCCGGCTACGCGGCCGTCTAT
>JAEEVI010000046.1 GCA_016287035.1 Bacillota bacterium | reverse complement strand
GTCCCCGCGGACATGCTCTCGTGCCTCGAATACCTCAGGAGCAGGCGATGAGGGACAGAAACTATCTGATAAACGGAGATCCTTTAAGATCCGTCCTCATATTCGCGTGGCCGATCATCGCAGGGAACCTGTTCCAGCAGTTCTACAACCTCGCGGACGCCGCGATAGTCGGTCGGTATGTCGGCGAGACCGCGCTGGCCGCGGTCGGGGCGTGCTACGCCCTCACGAACGTCTTCATCTGCGCCGCGAGCGGCGGAGCGAACGGCGCGGCCGTCATCGTGAGCCGCCATTTCGGCGCCGCCAGGTACAGGGACATGAAGACCGCGTTCTACACGGCCGTCGTCGCTTTCCTCGCGCTCAGCGCGTTCCTCGGCGCTTTCGGCGCCGCGTTCTGCCGCGCGATAATGGGCGCTCTCAACACGCCGCCGGACGCCATCGGGATGGCTGTGAGCTATCTCCGCGTATACTTCTTCGGACTGCCGTTCCTGTTCATGTACAACGTCATGTCGTCCATGTTCAACGCGCTCGGCAGGTCCGGCTATCCGCTGTTCTTCCTTATATTCTCTTCTGTTCTGAACGTGGGGCTGGATCTCTGGATGGTCCGCGGGCTCTCTATGGGCATCGCGGGCGCGGCCTGGGCGACGCTCATATCGCAGGGCGTCTCGGCCGCGCTCAGCTCGGCGGTGTTCCTTCGCGGCCTGCGGAGCTTCGAATGCGAACGGCCGAAGGCGTTCGACGCTTTCGAGCTCTCGGACATGACGCGCGTCGCGCTGCCGTCGATACTGCAGCAGTCTTCCGTCACTATAGGCATGCTGCTCGTGCAGTCCGTGGTGAACAGCTTCGGTTCGGCCGCGCTGGCAGGCTATTCCTCCTCCATGCGCGTCGAATGCATATGCACCGTTCCGTTCTACGGCGTCGGCGCGGCGATGACCTCCTACACGGCGCAGAACCTCGGAGCGGGAAGGCCCGAGCGCGTCAGAAACGGCGTCGCGGCAGGGTTCGTCATCCTCGCGGTCTCGTGCTCGCTGATATTCGCCGCCGCGCATCTCTTCGCGCCTCAGATGATCGGGATATTCAACGACGACCCGAGCGCCGAGGCGCTGAGCGTCGGAGTCACCTCGATAAAGTGGCAGAGCTGCTTCTTCATCATACTCGGCATCAAGATGCTGTTCGACGGCCTCCTGCGGGGCGCCGGAGACATGTTCATATTCACGCTCGCGAGCCTTATCAACCTTCTGATACGCGTCTCGCTTTCTGTCGTTCTCGCGCCGCGCCTCGGGATATTCGTCGTCTGGCGCGTAGCCTCGCTCGGGTGGACCGTAAACGCGGTGATGGTGATCGCTCAGTATATGACCGGCCGCTGGAAGACGGTCTTCGAACAGAAGCGCGGAAGGGCGGCCGCCTGAGCGCGGGCGCTAAAAACGAAGAAAAGCGGCAGGCGTTTTGCCTGCCGCTTTGACAGTGTCTGAGAAACTTGTTTGCCGGTCCGGCAGTGTCTGAAAAAACTGTTTGCCGGTCCGGCAGCGAGCCGTGCGGCCGCAGGATCCGCTACCTCCTCAGCTTCGCTTCGATCGAGGGGAGCTGGGCGAGGATCTTCTCGAGCATGTCTCTGTAGTTCGCGAGCTTTTCGCGCTCGTTGTTTATGACTCTTTCAGGCGCCTTGGCGACGAATGCCTCGTTCGCGAGTTTGCCCTCGGTGCGCTCGACTTCTCCGGCGAGCCTGTCGCGCTCCTTCGTGAGCCTCGCGTACTCTGCCTCGTAGTCCACGAGCTCGTCCATCGGGACGAGTATCTCGATGCCCGGAAGGGCTGCTGACAGAACGTCGGCGGGAAGACCTTCCCGCGTCTGCGCGAAGGTGAGCTCCGTGACGTTCGCGAGGTTCTTTATGTAGCTCTCGCCGGCCTTCGCCGTTTCCGCGGCGCTGCCGGAGGCGACTATCGCCGCGCGTATCTTCTTCGACGGAGCGGCTTCGACCTGGGCGCGTATGTTCCTTATGGACCTGATGATATCCATCGAGAGCTCGAGCACTTCGACGTCGCCGGCGCAGCCGGATACGTCCTCGGCTTCGGGCCAGCTGTCGAGCATCAGGAACCGCGGCGCGCCTTCCTCCTTCGGAAGGAATCCCCAGATCTCCTCGGTGATGAACGGCATGAACGGGTGCAGAAGCTTGAGCATCGTCCTGAGGAAGTCCAGCAGGCATCTGCGGGCGGAAGCCTTGACGGCTTCGTCGTCCGACCAGAGGCGGGGCTTTACGAGCTCGATGTACCAGTCGCAGAAATTGCTCCAGATGAGGTCGTTTATCTTCTGCGCGGCCAGGGCGAACTCGAACTTCTCCATGTTGCCTGTGATGTCCGCTACGGCCTCGCTGATCGTGGCCTTCATCCAGCGGTCTTCCGGCGTCATGCGGAGCTCTTCGTCCGTGGCGATATCGAGGAAGCTGCCGTCCTCCGCCTTCAGGTTCATTATCGTGAACCTCGAGGCGTTCCAGAGCTTGTTCGCGAAATTCCTCGCCGCTTCGAGCTTTTCCGTCTGGAATCGCATGTCGCTGCCCGGCGAGATGTTGTTGAGGAGCATGAAGCGCAGCGCGTCGGCGCCGTATTTGTCGATCACTTCGAGAGGATCGATGCCGTTGCCGAGAGACTTCGACATCTTGCGCCCCTGCGCGTCCCTGACGAGACCGTGGATGAGCACGTATTCGTACGGCGTCTTTCCCATCTCCTCGATCGCGCTGAATATCATCCTGGCGACCCAGAAGAATATTATGTCGTAGCCCGTCACGAGAACGTTCGTCGGGTAGAAATACCTGAGGTCCTCGGTGTCTTCGGGCCATCCGAGCGTGCTGAACGGCCAGAGGGCGGAACTGAACCAGGTGTCGAGGACGTCCTCGTCCTGCGTGAACTCCGCGCAGCCGCACTTCGGACACTTAGAGGGCATCTCCTTGGCGACGATCATCTCGCCGCAGCCGGCGCAGTAGTAGGCGGGGATCCTGTGGCCCCACCACAGCTGCCTGGAGATGCACCAGTCCTTTATATCCTCCATCCAGTGGAAATACGTCTTGTCGAACCTTTCGGGCACGAACTTCGTCTCCGCCTCGCGGACCGCCTTTATCGCGGGCTCCGCAAGAGGCTTCATCTTGACGAACCACTGCTCGGAGATCATCGGCTCGACGACGGTGTGGCATCTGTAGCACTCGCCCGCGGGAATGACCATGTCCTCGGTCTTTACGAGGTACCCGCCGGCCTCGAGGTCCGCGACCCAGGCCTTTCTGCATTCGTAGCGGTCCATTCCGGCGTATTTGCCGCACTCTTCGGTCATGCGCGCCTTTTCGTCGATGCACTGCAGTATGGGAAGATCGTGGCGCTGTCCGACCTCGAAGTCGTTGGGGTCGGCGGACGGCGTGATCTTAACGGCGCCGGTGCCTTTTTCGGGATCGGGGTATTCGTCCGCGATGACGGGGATCTCTCTTCCAACTATGGGAAGAAGGACCTTCTTTCCGATGAGGTCCTTGTATCTCTCGTCGCTCGGATGCACGGCGACCGCGACGTCGGCGAACATCGTCTCTGGACGGGACGTCGCGACGACGATGCCTTCGCTTCCGTCGGCGCCGGGATATCTGAAGTACCAGTACTTGCCCTGATGATCGACGTGCTCGACCTCTATGTCGGAGAGGGCGCTGCCGCAGACGGGGCACCAGTTGATGAGGCGGGAGCCTTTATATATGAGCCCCTTCTTATAGAGTCGTATGAAATGCTCCTTGACGGCCTCGTTGCAGCCTTCGTCCATCGTGAAGCGCTCGCGGCTCCAGTCGCAGGAGGAACCGAGCTTTCTTATCTGAAGGTCGATGCGGCCTCCGTACTGCTCCTTCCATGCCCACGCGCGCTTGAGGAACTCCTCGCGCCCGATCTCGTCCTTCGTCTTTCCTTCCTCTTCGCGAAGCTTATCGGCGACCTTTACCTCCGTAGCGATGCTCGCGTGGTCCGTTCCGGGAAGCCACAGGGCGCAGTATCCCTGCATCCTCTTGAATCTGATGAGGACGTCCTGAAGAGACTGGTCCAGAGCGTGTCCCATGTGGAGCTGCCCCGTGATGTTGGGCGGCGGCATGACGACGGTGAAAGGCTTTTTGCCGTGATCGATCTCGGCGCGGAAAGCTCCCGAGCTTTCCCATTTTTCGTAGATGCGGTCCTCAAATTGTCTGGGATCGTAGTTTTTCGCAAGATTGTTTTCCATAATATTTAATATATAAACTCTGCGGCGTAAAAAGTCAATATCATCAGAACGCGGGAGGGAGTTAGTTAGCATTGACTAACTAATTGGAGATGATTAAACTGAACGTGGAATATTTCGGCATAATTATAGTCTGCGGCGAAATTATTCAGCTGAAACGGCAAGCAATAAAAAGAAACTGACCCATTTATTTGAACGGCAGCCAGAACATGGATAGATACAGCGGAAAAACAAAGAAGCAGCTCATCGCGGAGCTCCTGTCGACCGTCACGATACTCGTGGTGGTCACGTCCGTCGCCGCGCTCGCTATCTATTCGTTCGCCTGGTTCGCCGAAAGCAGGGAGACGCTCGCCAGCGACATTGGGGCGACCACGGAGAGCGTGCCGTTCAGGCTCGGCGCCCAGGTGACCGGCGGCGGGATAAGGCTCAAGCCTGTCGACGAAAAGGTCCTGGAGCTGTTCAGCTCCGAGAACTACGAGGGGACCGCCGTCTCGAACGGCTCCGGCGTCGGCATCGTCTGCGCGCTCAACATCGACCACAGGGACGATCTCGTCCGCCCGGGCACGGAAGGGACTCTCACGTTCAGGATCCTCCCGCGCGAGGCGGACAGCTTCTTCGTCTCCGATATAAAGCTGTGCGGTCTCGTGAAGGAATATGACGCCAACGATGAGATATTTCTCACGATGGCCGATCCCGAGACCGAGTCTGATCCCGAAAAGGTGATCGCTCTCAACTACCTCAGGGGCCATATACTGCTGTTCCTCGACAGCGCGCACACGAAGATGCTGCTTCCCGGAGATCCGTTCACTATATCGTGTCCCGGAAGCTCGGGAGACTATACGGTCACGCTTTACTGGGAATGGCCCAGAAGGTACGACGAGCTGTCCGCCGCGCTCTCCGGATCCGAGACGACCTCGGGCACGGTGGTCTCGATAGACGACACGTATCACCTGTACAACGGGACCGGCAGAAAGGGATACAACAACGCCGATCAGATGATAGGCGATCAGCTGGATTATATCGCCGCAATTATTTCGGTCAACATGTCGGGGGCTTCGAACGCTCCGGACGTGACGGCCTCCGCGACAGCGCAGCACTGACGTCAGGGCTCAAACAGGCAGAAGATGGACGCAAACGGGAATAAAAACTTCATAAGCGAATTCGCGGCGCTGATCAGGGCGAAGGGGGCGCGGGCCGTCGTTCCCGCTCTTGTCATCGTTCTTGTGATCGCGGCCGCGGGTCCCGCCGCGGCATGGTTCTCGCACAGGAGGAACGTCGCCGCCGTCGCGCAGCTCGACTCTCCGATGGCCATATACATAAACGCCGCGCATATGGAGGACATAGAATACCTCGACATATCCGGGATAGACATGGAGAGGAAGGATCCGGGCGGCAGCAGGTACAACTATCAGGACTTCGTGTTCACCGTAAGGGGCGAGGATATAGCCGCCTTCAACCTGCAGCTCTCGTACACGACGAACAACCAGTTCGCGTTCGAGATATACAATGCCGTGGAGAGCCTTTCTCCTTCCTCCGGCAGCGTGGCGTACACGGCGACCGATAATACCGTTTACTATTATTCGATAAACGGACCGGTCATCGCCATGGACTATCTCAACAAGCAGGACGGACAGATGCTCGGCAAGACGGACGACAGCTATTACAGCGACACGTACGAAGACACGGACCGCGTCGATCAGTACGCGGTGCCAGTATACAGCCAGTCTCACTCGACCGTGGATTCCGAGTACCTGAATGCCGGAGAGTTCTGCAACTACTTTATATTGCGCGTCAAATGGTCTCCTCTCAAGACGAACGACAAGGAGACGGACATAATATATATCGCGGCGAAGGCCGCGTAGCTTGCGTATCCGCAGGTCAGAGCTCTTGATAACGAAGGGAAAGGAGGTCGTCCGAAAGCGATGGACGCGAAGGAAAGAATAAAAAGAAAAGCGTTCGTAATGATCGCGGTCATAATGACCGTGGCGATGGCTGTCGGGCCGGCCTTCGCGGAATTCACGAAATCATACCGCGCCAAGAGGGTCGTCGCCGCGATCGTTCCCGAAGGGATGCGTTTCTCGTCGAACTACCTGAAGCCGGGCGTCGAGAACGACCCCTGGACCATATACATACCCTCGGTCGAAGCGGGGTCGCAGACCGTCAACATCACAGTCTGCAACTACGCTCAGGCGAATCCGCTCAGCCCGTGCGATCACGACATATCCTACACGATCTCCGCGGAGATGGTGAGGCTGGTCGAGGACCAGGAGCACGAGCTCGTTCCGGAACGCGTGACGAGCGGCTATCCGGACGTCACGCTCAACGGCTCGCCGCTCAGCTCCGGATACTATTCGTCGGGCGGGCATTCGCTCGCCGGCGGCGAAAAGCACGAAGACATCTACGAGGCTCTGCTCCCCGTCACCATGATAGGCAGCGGCATGTTCCTCAGGGTGACGGCGACTCCGGACGGAGCGTATCCCGACCTCGAACCGATAAGCATGCTGTTCGACATGGCGCTCAGGGCGTCCGCGTCGAACGTCTCCTGGGTCATCGAAGCTACGGACGACAGATCCGTGAGCGTCGGGGACTATTCCGGATACAATTACAGGCTGTACGGATCCGGCAGCGGAACTGTAATGCTCGGCTGGGATCCCGCCAGGATGAAGATAAGCGAGCTGTTCAGGCAGAGCACGGGCGCTTCGGCGGTCGCCCAGGGCGACAAGCCTCAGGACTGGGGCCAGCTGGAAGTCATTAGCTTCCCCGTTAACGCCGCGGAGATAAACAGCTACGATATCCAGTTCTATCCGGCCGAGAAGGGCGCTGTGACGCAGTGGCCGCAGACGGAAGTGCTCTGCAGCTTCGCCGAAGCTGACGCGCCTTAGCGCGGCGGCCGGCAAACACGTTAGCAAACGGGAGATCCAGTTCCCGGTAACATAGATTGAAGATATTCGAAAGACAGATCGGAAAACTCAATAAACTGCTCGTCGTATTGACCATGCTGGCGGTGTTCAGCATAGCCTGGTTCGTCGTGCCTCAGGTAATCGCTACGGAGCTGCCGCAGCTCGACGTAACGCTGTATTCCGGCGACTCCATGCCGGCCGGAAGGCCCGAATCCGACACGGAGATGCTTTTCACGACGTATCTCGGCGAGCCGAGGAACCCGCACGACACGATAACGCTGGCGACGCAGATCGGCGAGCCGTTCGTCATCGCGCAGGACGCCGTGCAGCTGGGCACGGACACCGAACCGTTCGACGGGACAGTAAAGTTCAACGACGCCTCCGCCAACACGTTCGACGCGCAGAAGGCGCTGTTCGCGTACGTTTCCACAGACGCCTCGTTCATGACGAGCAACGGCGCTCCGTATACCGGCACGATGACGTTCGACCGTTCGGGCGTCTACGATTCGCCTCTGTTCGCGGAGCACGTCACGGCGGGGACCGCCACGGCGAGCTGGAACATAAGGATCACGAGCAGCGACGACGACCTCGCCAACTACTCCGGCGTCATCGGCGAGATCGGCGACGGCGCGAAGGTCGCGCTGACGTTTACGGACAACGCGGGCGCGAAGACTACGATCTCCGCCAACGGCCATATCGGAATAGCCTGCGGAGCCATGGGCGAGGGCGCAGAGCTCGCGTTCACCTTCATCCCGACGGGCGGAAGGGTGTATTCCGTAAAGACGGCCTCCGGCGCGGCCGGAGGAATAGTCGGAAAGATGGGCGCCGGCGCGAAGCTGACGCTGCTCTCCGACATAACGAATCGTATAGACGTGACGGTCGACGGTTCTCTGGATCTCGCGGCTCCCGCCATGCGCACGATGATGATGGCGCCCAAGGTCCGCCTCGCCACGGGACCGGCGCTCAAGCTCTCTCCGGATTCCGCGTCCCTTACGACGAGCGGCGCGGCCGTAAAGACGAGCGGTCCGGCCATCGAGACGAGCGGCTCCGCGATAACGACGAGCGGCGCGGCCATCGAGACGAGCGGCTCCGCGATAACGACGAGCGGCCCGGCCATCGAGACGAGCGGCCCCGCGATCACGACGAGCGGGGCGGCTATCGACATGCCCGGGACCGGGGATCAGCAGACTTCTCCCGCGGCGGCAGAGCCGGCGGAGCAGCCCTCCGCGCCATCGGGCGATACTCAGGAACAGGGACAGAACGCTCCCGCGGAGCCTCAGGCCCCGACTCAGGAGCCTTCGGAAGAGGCGCCCGCGCAGGAGCAGCCTGCCGCGCAGGACGAACAGGGCGCCGGGACCCCTGACGCAGTCAGCGGACAGGACGACCCGGACGAACAGGACGCGGATGCCGCCTCCGGCGCTCAGGACGCGTCTTCAGGCACCGGCGCTGTAGGCGCGCTGCTTTCCGATTTCCATCCTGCGTCCCTGCGTCCCTACGGCATACCGCAGGCTGATCAGGAAAGCGGATCTTCTGACGATCCTGATGCCGGGACGGGCGGGGCGCCCGCGGCACAGGAAGCTCCCGCCGGGCAGGACGAAGAAGAGCCTGCCGCCCAGGATCAGGAAACTCCCCCGGCACAGGACGAGGAAGACCCTGCCGCCCAGGATCAGGAAGCTCCCGCCGCGCAGGGACCGGCAGATCCGCCGGACGCATCGGCGGATACTTCAAGCCAGCCTGCCATAACGAACGACACGACCAGCCAGCCTGCCACACCGGCTGAAACGACGACTCAGGCGGCTGTAACTACGGCTCCCGCCATCGCCGCGGAGACGACACCGGCGGCCGTAACGACAGCTGCGATAACGCCCGCGGCCATTACACCCGCGGCCATCACTCCCGCTGCTATAACGCCCGCGGCCGTAACTCCGGCCGCTGTTTCGCCCGCGACGCCTGCCTCCGTCAAGACTGCGACTCCTGCGGCCGTGACTCCGGCCGCGGCTGTCAAGGAATCCCCCGCGGCTGTCACGCTGCAGGCCTTCAAGGCTCCGCTCAGGCTGACGGCCCGCGCGGCCGATCCCGCCGACGGCTATGCCGGCGGTCTGGTGGGCTGGGCCCAGGACGCGGAGATAATATTCGGGACGCAGCAGGATCCGACGACCGCTTCCATAACAGGAACGATCACCGGCACGAACGGCGCCGGCGGCATATACGGTTATTACAAGAGCACGACCTCTTCCTCGGGCGCCGGCCCGAGAACGTTCGACTTCTCGAGCTGCACAGTAGACGCGGTCTTTGAGGGCGGAACGTATACGGGAGGTCTCTTCGGGACGCTCGAGGCGGAGAACAGCGTGACGATAGACGAGAACTTCGCTCCCGCGGCAGGAAACGCGGGTGTGTTCCACGTTTCGTCGTCCGCGTCGTCCGGCACGTATTCGGCGATCGGCGGTCTCATCGGATACTATTCGAACACCGATCTTTCCAACGCGCTGCTCATACAGAACACAAAGGCGAGCGTCAGCGTATCGGCCGGCGCGTCTCCCGGACGCGGAGGCTTTATCGGCCAGGTATGCGACAGCCCCGTATACATCAAATTCTCCAACGTAGGCATGTCCGGCTCCACGCTCGACGGAGGCCTTATAGGCGATCTCGGCACGGGCGGAAGCTTCGTCGACGTCGCGGATTACGTCGGGCTCGCCGGGACCACGAACGGCGGAGGCCTCATCGGCTACATGCACGCGGGAGTCCTGCGCCTCGCGGGACAGACCAGGCTCTCCGACGACGCGGTCATGGGCGGGAGCCTCGCCACCGGCGCCTACGGACAGCTCGTCGGCGGCCGCGGCGATTCGCTGATCTACGCTCTGGGCAGCGGCGAGGACGCCGTGCCCGGCTGGGCCTTCTACCGCTCCCCGTCGAACAGGAGAGGCGACATATACGACTGGGGCGAGGTCCTCAGGCTCAGCTCAGCGAGCGGGCTTTCGGAATCCGATCTGTTCACGGTCGACATGGCCGCGCATACCGTCACCGTAAAGGCGGCTGTCGCGTCCAATATAAAGGACAGGGTCGACTTCGCGAAGACGGCTCTGAACATACAGCTCAACTACGGAAGCGGCCTCGGCGCGCTGCAGTTCGCCGGCTCCCCGACGAGCCAGACGCTGCTCGCCGGGACCATCAGCCTCAAGTCCGGGGTCTCTATCGATCTCGCGGATACCGGGCTTACAGGCTTTACGCGCGACAATTACAACGATACGACGGAAACCGACCTTGGAAGGCTCTCCGGGACCTTCGACGGAAACGGCTCGACGATAACTATGGCGTCTGGCGAGTTCTACGGGCTCGACGCTTCGGGCGCCGTCATATCCTCAGAGGGCGCGTACGCCAACATCTACCGCGGAAACGGCATCATCTACAGCCACAGGTACGTCGGTCTGTTCGCGAAGTCCGCTTCGGGCGCCCGCATGCAGGATCTCGTGCTGCGCGGGAGCATAAGCACGTACGTCCCCGGCAGGTTCGACGGCGACAGATACACCTGGTGCATAGGCGCGCTCATCGGGCAGGCCGCGGGAAGCCTTACGCTCGACGACATGGACGTCTCCGTCGCGATGACGACCGCCGTCGACAACAGCAACGGTCCGGCGGCTTCTGTAGGGGGCGCCGTAGGGCTCGTCACTTCCGCTGCCGGGACCATAAACGTCAACGGCGGAACGTACGCTTCAAGCTTCACGGATATCAGAAACAACAGCGACAACCGCAGCTATACCGGAGGAATAATAGGAAAGATCGATGACAGCACGTCGCTGCGCACCGTCAATATCGACGGCGTGCGTCTTGCGGGCTCCTACAGCAACGCCTCGTCCCCGAACCACTCGTATTCGAGGTTCGGCGGCATGATCGGAATGACTGCCCAGAACTCGAGCACGAGCAACTATAACCTCTCGACACAGATCAACATAACTTCGTCCGACATAGGCGCCCTCACTATCGACGCGTCGACGTACGACGCCGCGGGCGGACTTCTGGGCTATTCGTGGTTCAACGCTGGCGTCGAGATAAACGGCCTTACGATAGACGGGGCGCGCATAACGGCGCTCTCGAGCGGGCGCTCGGGCCGCATGGCCGGACTCGTGACGATAGCCACCGGCCGCATGGCCGTCACCGGCAGCGGGATAACGGTCGCGGACGCGGAGATGGTGACGCAGAGATCCGGCTCGAGTTTCGGATTCCTCGTCAACAGCGCCGCCGCGAAGAACGTCGCGATAAACGACGGTTACGAGGACAGGAACGCGAATTCCGCTCTGCTCCTCGAGATCAACGGGACGTACGATCTGTCCGGCCTCACTATGACGGAGTCCGGCGGAACGTTCACCGTATTCGACGAGATATGCGCCTATACGCAGACGCTGCGCGGCACGTACGCCAACGGCGTCTCGACGCATACGCACACGGATCCGATAACGGCGAACGGCGCCGCGATAGTGTCGATAGAGACAGCCGGAAGCCAGAAGCTGTTCGCCGGCGGAACGGTCAATACCTACCAGAACCAGACAGCTTTCGGAAAGAGCAGCGGCCACGAGGGCAATATCAACAGCCGCTACTACTACAACCTCACTTCGCTTCGCCAGAAGGCCGTATCCGGAGGCTCTCTCTCCGCGGCCGAAAAGGCGCTTCTTTGGAGCCTCAACGTATACGGGCACGCGAGCCTCGCGCAGTACTTCCCCGGAGGATATAACGGAGCGCTCTCCGGCAACATGGACTTCACAGGTCTTTCCTATTACCCGGTCACCGCCAACGCGAGCGTCACCGGAACGATAAGGTTCGACAACAAGGCCATCAACGACGGAGAGGAGAGCGCCGGCGGCGGCAGCGACGGCTATGCCCGCAGGACAGATGAAAGCACGCAGCATTACCTGATGCACACAGGTCTGCTGTACGATTCCCTCGGTCTCAACGTGACCGGTCTTACGCTCCAGGGCAACAGCGGTCTCGTCCCCGGCACCGCGTCCGGGTATCTCATCGCGCACGGTATCGGCGGATCCTCCACCGATCTCGCCGACGCGCAGATCTCGCAGATAACGCTCGACGGGGCGAGGATAAACGGCGCTTCCGCGGCCGGAAGCGTCTACGCTCCGCTGCTAATAAACACCGTGCATTTCAATACCTCGCTGTCGCTCTCTTCGGTGACCTCTTCGGCTCTCGGCTACAGCGGGTTCGGCGCGGGCGACTACGCCGGCTCGAGCCTCATCGGTACCGTCGGCACGTCCACCGCGACGGGCATAACGCTCTCGTTCTCGCAGCTCGGGCTCGACGCCAGAACGGCAGCTCTGGTCAACGGCACGGCTAACGCCCAGCTCAGCGCGGCGTACCATACGAACAGATCTCTGTTCTACAGAGCGACTATACTCGACAGCTTCTCGTTCAACACGGCCTGCCAGGCGGTATACGACTACTCCCTCCCCGAGGACTGGTCCGCCAGCACCCCGAGGCACTACGTGACATACGGCCGCGAGGTCTCCGAATCGCTGGAGTATCCGGGAGACGAGAGCAAGTACAAGCCGGACGCCGGTGTATTCACGAGCCCCGAGAGCCACGAGGCCGCTTCGCCCTACGACTTCTCGTCGGGCTGGCTGCCTTACGTCTACAGGGCGTACGACGGCGGCGCGGGACTTCACGAGATAAGCGTCAACTACCTGTCCGTGAGCATGAAGTCCGGGTGCGGCCAGTACAACGATCCGTACATAATATCGAACGGCTCCGAGCTCTCCTCGATCGAGCGCGTCATCCGCGGCGACACGACGCTTGAGACGTCGTTCACGCTCATCCTTCCCGAAGACATCGGGACCGGCGGCCTGGACATGTGGCACGACGGCGGCGCGGCGGACATCGAATACAGGTTCAACGGCACGGACTTCGAATACTATGATCAGGCGAACAGCCGCACCGTAACGGTGAGCTTCAGCGTCGTGCGCGAGTACCTCGCCGGAGCGTATTACCTGATAACGAAGAGCATCAACCTGCCCGCGAGCGGCTGGGACGGCCTCGGCTACGCGCAGGCCGGTTCCGTGACGAGCAATATCTACGAATACGCGTACGCGTTCCGCGGCGTGATAGTCGGAAAGAACCTCGGCACGGAGGGATCTCCGGTATATCCCACGATAACGCTCAACAGCAACACTCCGTTCATACAGTCCGCGAACGGAGCGGTCGTCAAGAACGTCAACTTCCACCTGAACGCGAACGTGACGCTAAGCGAGCCGAACCAGAACACGTATAAGTATTCCGACGGAAACTCCAGCTACGGCGTCGTGATCGCCCAGGTAATGGGCGGCGACAACATAATCGACCGCGTCGGGCTCGACTTTACCGGCGCCTCGTTCTCGTACGACAGCTCCGCGTACAGAAGGCTCATCCCGGTAGGCGGCTACGCGGGGATAGTCTTCAACGGAGGACTCATATTCAGAAACATGGACGGCGTCGCGCATACCGGACTGACTTCGTCCGTCTTCGCCAACGTCGCCGACGACGGCTGGCTCTACGTCAACCCGATAATCGGAAGAGTAGCCGCGGGCTACGCGTTCACCGAGAGCGCTTCCTACGCGGGAGACGAGGACGGCGCCACGATGAAGAACGGCCTCAAGAACTACAGCATCCCGGATCTGCATCCGAGCTCCGCGAGCAAGCTCACGGTAACGGCCACGGCTTCGAAGACGTATGAGATTACCGCGCCCGATCCCCAGTCGCTGTTCGTCCTCTCCAGCATCATCAACAGCGGAGCGGCTTCGGCGAATTACAGCGCTTCCGCCGTGAACGCCTACACGTCCATAAGCGGACAGCCGTGGATCGCGTACAGGAACTACACTTCGACGAGGAACGCGCAGTACGACGAGGTCACCACCGGCGCGCTCAAATCCGGCGACTTCGCCCTGGCGGCGAGCGACCTTCACAGCGTCTCCGCGAAGGTGCCCTATATCGTCAGAGTGTATACGTCGCAGGACGCGAAAGGTCTGTACCAGGTCAGGAGCATCTGCGGAGACGGCGAGAGCAGCATCATCAACCGCATCACGCTGTCCGCGGGGACGTACGTGATGCCCACGGGCTTCAGAGGGCTCGGCAGCTTCTTTACGACGAGCAGCTATCTGGCCGTCAGGTTCAGATCGCTCGAAGGCAGCAACGCCAATATCGTCCTCAACATGCGCTACCACGAGTACCATCCCAGAGCCGAGAACATAAAGGCTTTCGACAACGCGGGATTCGGACTCTTCAATTCGACGCACCAGAAGAACGCGGACAACGAGGCCAACGCCATCCGCAACTTCACTCTGTCCGGAACGGTCGATTACAGGCTGCACAAGCTCTCGAACGGAAGCCTCACCGGATACAAGAAGAATCAGAACGCCAACGACGAGGACGGCGTGAACTACAACTCGGTGATGGAGGTCGGCGGCATCGTCGGGCGCACCACCGAGACCATAAGGATACAGAACGTCACGCTGAGTGGCATAACCGTTAACGGCATCAGAGAGTCCGGCGGAATGATCGGCTACTTCGCAGGCGGCAAGAAAGCTTCCAACAAGCTGTTCATAATCGACTGCGGAACGGACAGCGAGCCGATAACCGTTACCTCCGGCTTCCGCGTCGGCGGGCTCATCGGCTCCGCTGACGGAGTATCCGGCGGCGTCAATATAATAGGAAACGAGAACGCTCCCAAGACGTTCGCGTTAAAGTCGATAGAGTTCAGAAACACGACCGAGGTAACGAACGCCGCGAGCTACAGCGCGGGCGGCCTCATAGGCGTTGCGTGGCAGACGGGCACCTCCGCGAACGAGAGCTCCTTCAACGTAAAGCTGTCGCACCTCAGGGTAAAGGGGACTCCCGGATATCTGACCGTCGGAGCTGATCTCAACAACGCCAACAGGCAGGACGACCAGGGCGGCCTCATAGGTATCATAAGAGCCGGAAACGACGTTCAGATAACGGACTGCGTCATCACGGACGTGACCGTCATCGGCGGCAACGCCGGCGCGATAACCGGCCAGCAAAACGATTCCGGAAAGCTGTACATGGACGACGTCCACGTAAGGGTGACAGGCGGAAACGACGGCTACGCGCACGCGTACGGCAACGCCGGGGCTCTCGTGGGCAAATTCGACCAGACGAATTCCGGCAGGGCGATCATGGTAAAGGTCTCGAACTGCAGCGTGCAGGGATTCGAAGCCGCGTCGCTCTCATCGACCTCGAACAATACTCAGACGGCCGGCCTCATAGCCGGATACTTCAACCAGTCGAGAGACAAGTCGAGCACCATATTCGTAAACAACTTCCACGCGGATGAGAGCACCGTCTTCACGAGCTACAGCGGAAGCTCGAACAACAGGGGCACGGGCTTCCTGCTCGGGCTTGCGTCCGGAAACAAGCAGAATCTGTACGGCTACGACATACTGCTCGACGACTGCACGCTCGCGCATTACGCGGGAAGCGGCGGAAGCCTGGCTATGAACCTCGACAACATCGGCCTGATACTCGGAAACAACAGGACGGGCGCCGTCATTCAGCTCGCCGGCGTATCCGCATACGGTTCGACGATCACCGACCGCCTCGCCGGCAAGTACGGCGGGAGTGCTTCAACCGAATGGCTCGGCGGTGCCGACGGGTCCGAGGGCATAGTGGCGTTCGCCGATTACAAGGGCTACGCCGAAGGAAGCGGAGGCTCGAAGAACACGGCCGACTCGGTGCTGCACGGAGGCTCCGACATCGCGGCCGCGAAGCCTTACGTCACGGTCAACGGCTACACGACGATCGGGCAGGGCCAGCTCATCACGAGCGACGGCTTCGCTTCCGGCATCGCGTCCTCGCCGATCAAGGCGATAACGGACGAGGGCGGCAGCAGATACAAGGTCTCCTCGGGCTATCTGTCGACGTTCGACTTCGGCCTCATGGCGATGTTCTCCTCGGAGATACCGGCGGCCCAGTCGATAGACGGGTTCCGCGATTTCCCGGTGCTCGTGCTCGACGAGACGAGACCGGCGGTCGCCGGAGAGCTCATAAACTCGTACATCAATCTGCTCGCGAACACGAATATAAACTACGCGGACGACGCGGCGATCAGCGGAAAGTGCAGCGTCGATCTGTACAGGATGCAGATGGACAACAACGGCGTCTTCGCGAAGCAGAACGATTCGAGCCTGCTGCACGACACCGTGAACAACAGGTTCTACATGACGACCGCGGCTGTCGACAACAACAGAAGGTCGTTCACGATGATCGACGTCGGCTTCTTCGATCCCGATACGGGCAATGTGGCGTATCATCTCTACGTGCCCGTGATGGTCAAGAAGGTCATGATGTTCAACTTCAGCGCGAGAGTCCTGTCCGGGACGACGTACGAACCGACGCCGTACCTCAACAGCAGATCCGCGCTCGAGAACTTCGGCATACCCATCACCACGCTGTTCGACTTCGACTACGACAGGACGGCGCAGGAATGGACGGATTCGCTGGGCTACGGCGAGAGCTTCATGGGCAGGGTAACGAAGACTCTCAAGCTTGCCAAGGAGGACAACGTGAACATCTCGCATCTTCCGGGCGGCACGAAGATGGCTCTCGTCGATATCCAGACAGGGAACGCGTATTACGCGACGTTCAGCGCTGTCTATAACAGCACCACGGGTGTGCTCGATCTCTCCGCCTTCGAGGACGCGGAAAGGAACGCTTTCGAGCCCGTTCCGCTCTCCGACCTGCTGTCGACGACGCTCACTTCGTCGGCCTCCGGCAAGTATGTGGAATGCTACGAGGGCGACGCGCAGATAAAGATAGGAGACGATCACTACAGGCTCTACACCGACGCCGACAGCGGTTCTCCGCGCTATGACATCACGGTCACGGCCGCGGCCAGGGAATCGTACTATCTGTCGTTCTTCACGGATCCGGAGTCTTCGGGCATCGCAAGATACACGATAAGGAGCCAGACGAGCCTGGCGGGCGATTATCCGACGCTGCTCGGCACCGAATCGAACGCTGAGATGATAATCGGCCAGGTCTACGAGATCTCGGACGTCGCCATCAGCACCGAGGGCGGCGAGTTCGGCATAATCTCGCGCCAGCACGATACGATCGAAGCGGAGCTGTCGGCTCAGATAGTGATGCACAACGCCGGCACGTATTCCGCGTACGCGGGCAGCATGTACCACAGCTTCCTGCTGCACATGACGAGGACCAACGACGACGGAAGCTCGAGAACTGTCATAGAAGGCGATCCGACGGTCAGGGGCACTTACACCATAAACAGCGGACCGGCGCGCAGTTATACGAACGGCGCCGGCACGTCATGGACGGCCGGAGGAGGCTTCATCCAGTTCACGGCCGGCGACGACCTGCGCTCCGCGCTCTCTACGGGAGCTCCCGTAACGATAGCGGCGAGCGTGAGCGTCACCTACGGCAACCAGGCGGCTATCGACGCACAGTTCCCGGCGCGCCCGGCCGACATCCTTACGGATCTTACGACCGGCACCAAGCTGTTCGTGAAGTCGAACATAGCGGCTATCGCCGAAAGGACCGCGTACAGCAGCATCTCGGAGAGAGCTGACGACACCGACAGATACTTCAGCGGCATCGAGAGCAGGAAGGCGAACCTCTCCTACAACACCGCCGACAGCGAGATGCAGGGAGACCTCGGACAGCTCGGCGTCAACCCGCTCGACAACGACGATTCCACCGTCCAGCTCATAGAGACGGTAGGCGTTCTGGACTACAGCCAGGTAGAGCTTCAGGCTGAAGGTTACACGCACCTGCGCGTGACGCTGCAGCTCGAGCAGAAGAACGACGGCTACCATCCTGTTGCGATGGCTGACTTCCTGTCGTATCTGAAGGTCGGAGGCGCGGACGTGATAGGTTCCGCCGACGGCGTGTCAGTTACGTTGTATCTGCCCAGGAACAACATCGGCTGCATCGAGACCGTGTTCGTCGACCTCGGCGCCAAGACCGGGGCGGCGCTCAGCAATTCGCATCTCATGTATTCGAACTACAAGGTGCTGCTCGACGTCGACCTCGTAAAGTACGAGAATTCCGAGTACACGATGCTCGTCGATTCCGATCCGGACTACATAATCTACACCAACGCGAAGCTCCTTCCGGACTTTATAGGATAGGGCGGAAAAACATCAAACGCGAAGGCCCGGGCGATAGCCCGGGCTTTTAATTGATAGCGACCTGTTTCTATGCTATAATAACTTGCTACACTATGTGCATAGCATTTTTTGGCCTGCGCCCGGTCTCTTCCGGCGCGTCCGGCCGGAAAGCTCTCGGCGTAAAGTAAAGGAGATGTAAGCTTTGAAGATAGCAGTAGACGCACACGGCGGAGACAACGCGCCGTCCGCGGTCATAGAGGGCAGCGTCCTTGCCGCGAAGGATATCCCTGCCGACATAGTGCTCGTCGGATGTCCGGACGTTATAGAAGCTGAGCTCGCGAAGTACGATACATCGTCTCTGGCGGGCAGCATATCGATAGAACCTTCGACCCAGATCATCGAGAACGAGGACAGCCCGGTAAAGGCTGTCAGGAGCAAGCCGGATTCTTCGATGGTGCGCGCGATAGACATGGTAAAAGACGGCCGCGCGGGCGCGGTGCTCTCGGCCGGCAACACCGGAGCGCTCATGACCGGGGCTCTTCTGCACCTCGGAAGGATAAAGGGCATCGAGCGCCCCGCGATCGTCGCGATGATGCCGAGGGTATCGACGGTGGGAGGCTTTTACATGCTCCTCGACGCGGGCGCGAATTCGGAGTGCCGCAGCTCGAATCTCGTCAGCTTCGCTCACATGGGAAGCATATACATGAGCGCAGCCTTCGGGATAGACAGCCCTCGCGTCGGCCTGATAAACATCGGCGCGGAGGAGACCAAGGGAACGAGCGTGCTCAAGGAGACGTTCCAGATCCTTAAGAGCGACGGATCCGTCAACTTCATCGGAAACGTAGAGGCGAGGGACATTCCCTCCTGCGAATGCGACATACTCGTCTGCGACGGCTTTACCGGCAACGTCGTCCTGAAGCTTCAGGAAGGTCTTGCCATGTCGATGCTCAGGCTCATAAAGAGCAAGATATACGAAAGCTCGATGTCGAAATTAGGAGGCCTGCTGATAAAGAGCAAGTTCGCCGATCTGAAAAAGCTGACGGACTACTCCACATACGGCGCGGCGCCGATACTCGGCGTGAAGGGGCTCGTTTTCAAGATGCACGGATCCTCCGACAGCGGCGCTGTAAGGAACGCCATCGCCAAGGCCGTAAAGGTCTCGGAGAGGGACGTCGTCGGGGAGATAACGGCTTCCATGGAGAAGATAAATGAACAGCCTGCAGAAGCCTGACATAGAAGAGCTCGAGGAGATCCTCGGCTATACTTTCAAAGACGAGAGCCTGCTCCTTACGGCCGTCACGCACAGTTCCTACGCGAACGAGGCGGGCAGAGGCTCGATCCGCTCGAACGAACGGCTCGAGTTCCTCGGCGACGCCGTTCTGGACATGGTCGTCAGCCGCGATATATTCACGAGGATGAGCGACAAGGCCGAAGGCGAGCTCACGAAGATACGCGCGAGCCTGGTATGCGAGAGGAGCCTCGCGCAGATCGGCAAACGCATAGGGATCAACAGGTTCATGCGCCTGGGGCGCGGCGAGGACGGCGGCGGCGGAAGGGAAAGGGATTCCATCGTCGCGGACTGCGCGGAGGCGATAATAGGCGCGGTATATATCGACGGAGGCTTTGCGGCCGCGTCGGAATGCGTGCTGCGCCAGATGATGCCCGCGATCGAGGCGTTCGCGTCCGGAAAAGTGGTCAACGACAGCAAGTCCGAGCTGCAGGAGCTCCTGCAGCGCAGCGGGACTCGCGACATAGAGTACAGCCTCGTAAAGGAGGAGGGCCCGGATCACGCCAAGGTATTCACGATGTCGGTGAGCGTGGACGGAAAGGTCATCGGCACCGGCACGGGCCGGAGCAAAAAACTCGGAGAAGCGGCGGCGGCGTCGGACGCCCTCGCGCGTCTTTCCGGAAACTCGAAGAGGTAACAGATGTATTTCAAGCGGATAGAGCTCAACGGATTCAAGTCTTTCGCGGATCCTGTAACAATAGAATTCACGGACGGGATAACCTGCATCGTCGGTCCTAACGGAAGCGGCAAGAGCAACATATCCGACGCCATAAGATGGGTCCTCGGCGAGCAGAGCCCCAAGCTCCTGCGCGGCGGAAAGATGGAGGAGGTCATCTTCTCCGGGACCGAGGGGCGCAAGCCCAAGGGCATGGCGGAGGTCACCCTCGTGATCGACAACGCCGACCGCTCGCTTCCCATAGACTTCGCCGAGGTAGGCATAACAAGGCGAATGTACAGGTCCGGCGAGAGCGAGTACATGATAAACAAGACGCCCTGCAGGCTCCGCGACATACGCGAGCTGATCATGGACACAGGGATCGGCGTCGAGGGATACTCGATCATCGGACAGGGCCGGATCGCCGATATCATCGACAACAAGATGGACAGCCGCCGGGAGATCTTCGAGGAAGCCGCCGGCACCGTCAAATACCGCACCAGGAAGACCGAGGCCGAGAGAAAG
>JAEEVI010000045.1 GCA_016287035.1 Bacillota bacterium | reverse complement strand
TCCTTCAGCGCCAGGCATGCCTGCGTGCCGGCGTAGTCGAATTCGGCGGCCTGACCTATGACGATCGGGCCGGAGCCGATGACGAGCACTTTTTTTATATCCTTCCTTTTAGGCATGGCCCCTGAATACCTCCATCATGCCGATGAATCTGTCGAAAAGATACGCGTTGTCCTGCGGCCCCGGCGCGCTCTCGGGGTGATACTGGACGCTGAACGCCATGTCCTTTTCGCACATGACGCCCTCCACGGTCCCGTCGAGAAGATTTATGTGGGTCGCGGAAAGCGGCGTCGGCGCCAGACTGTCCGCGTCGACCGCGTACGAATGGTTCTGGGAGGTCATCCGTATCTTTCCCGTTCCGGTGTCAAGCACGGGGTGGTTCCCTCCGCGGTGCCCGAATTTGAGCTTGTAGATCCGTGCGCCGTACGCAAGCGACAGGATCTGATGCCCCAGGCATATACCGAAGATAGGGCGGCTCCCCAGAAGCTTTTTAACGGTCTCCGCCGTACGCGGAACGTCGCGCGGATCTCCCGGACCGTTCGATATCAGTATCCCGTCCGGGCGCAGTTCCCCGATCGTTTCGGCCGGGGTGTCCCACGGCACGACCGTGACGCCGCATCCGCGCTCGAGAAGGGATCTCACTATGTTCCTCTTCATTCCGCAGTCGATGGCGGCGACCCTGAACCGCTCATGCGCGGCGGGAAAGGTCTGTATGCTCCGGCAGCTCACCCTTGACACGGCGTCCGTCGGCAGCTCCGCGGCGCGCAGCCTTTCGAGCCCCTCGCGCAGCGGCATCGAGACGTCCGTTATCAGGGCCTTGCGGCTTCCGAAGTCCCTGATCGAACGCGTCAGCTTTCTCGTGTCCACCCCGCATATCCCGGCTGTTCCGTACCGCTCCATGACGGACGCGAGCGTTTCGGCGCTCCTGAAATTGGAGGGCTCATCGTTGTATTCGCGGACTATGAGCGCTCCGATCGTCGGCGTTTCCGTCTCGTAGTCGTCGTCCGCCATGCCGTAGTTGCCGATCAGCGGGTAGGTCATCACCACCGCCTGATCGGTATACGAAGGATCCGAAAGTATCTCCTGATACCCGGCCATGGACGTGTTGAACACGATCTCAAGCACTCTCTCTCCGTCCGCTCCGAACGAATAGCCCGGGTATTCCTGACCGTCTTCAAGTATTATCTTTCTGTCAAAGGCTCGTTTCATATCGTTCACCTCGGGCCGGTCTTTCGGACAATCTCTGTTCGAACCGGTCCTTTCCCGTATCTGAGGGGATATCCGTCGGATAATCGCCGTCGAAGCACGCGCTGCAGAAGCCGTCGCTCCCGGCGAGTTCTCCGAGCCTGTCCGCCGGGAAAAAGCCCAGCGAGTCCGCGCCGATCATCTCCGCTATCTCCGCGGCGGAGTGGCGGCAGGCTATCAGATGATCGCAGGAATCTATGTCCGTTCCGTAAAAGCAGGGATGAAGGAACGGCGGCGCCGAGACTCGCATGTGGATCTCCCGCGCGCCTGCCTTTCTGAGCAGCGCGACGATGTGCCCGCTCGTCGTTCCGCGGACGATAGAGTCGTCGATCAGGACTATCCGCCTGTTCTTCACGACGGTCTCGACCGCGGACAGCTTGATGTTCACCTGGCCCGCTCTGTCCTCCGGAGCGATGAAGGTCCTGCCGATGTATTTGTTCTTTATGAGGCCGATCCCGTAGGGGATACCGGAGGCGCGGCTGTATCCGAGCGCCGCGTCCAGTCCGGAATCCGGAACGCCTATGACGATATCGGCGGAGACGGGGTGCGTCCGCGCGAGTATCTCTCCGGCCCTGATCCGCGCCTCGTGCACAGGCTGTCCGTCGATCACGGAGTCGGGACGGGCGAAATAGATATATTCGAAGACGCAGAGCTTTTTCTGTTCCTTCCCGCAGTGTCCGCGCATCGACGCGATGCCGTCCCTGCTGAATATGAGTATCTCTCCCGGCTCGATATCGCGTACGGGCTCCGCTCCGACCGCGCGAAGCGCGCAGCTCTCGGAGGCGGCGACGTAAACGCCGTCGGGCGTGACTCCGTAGCACAGAGGGCGGAAGCCTCGTGGATCCCTCGCGCAGATCAGCTTCTGCGGGGACATGAGTATCAGCGAATAGGCGCCTTCGAGCGTGTCCATCGCTCTGCTGAGCGCCTCCTCTATGGAGGGCGCGCCGAGCCGTTCCTTCGTGACTATATACGCTATCGTCTCCGTATCGCTGGACGTGTGGAAGATCGCGCCGCTCAGCTCCAGCGCCGAACGGAGCTCCGCCGCGTTCGACAGATTCCCGTTGTGCGCTATGGCCATGCGGCCCTTCTGGTGATTCACCTCGATAGGCTGGCAGTTGGCGCGGCTCGCTTTTCCCGTAGTGCCGTACCTCGTGTGGGCGACTGCCATCGTCCCGGCCGGAAGAGCCGCGAGCGCGTCTTTTGTGAAGACGTCGCTCACGAGCCCCAGATCCTTATGAGAGAAGAACAGCCCGTCGTCGCAGACGACGATGCCGCAGCTCTCCTGACCGCGGTGCTGCAGCGCGTACAGCCCGTAATAGCACATCTTCGCCGCGTCGAACGGCCTGGCGGAGAAGGCGCCGAATACTCCGCATTCCTCATGTACGCTCATATGCCGCGATCCTTCGCGCGCTCGGCGGCCGCGCTTATAAATCCTTTGAACAGCGGGTGGGGCCTGTTCGGGCGGCTCTTGAATTCCGGGTGATACTGCACGCCTACGTAGAACGGCCGGTCGGACAGCTCGACTGTCTCCACGAGCCTGCCGTCGGGCGACAGACCGCTCAGCGTAAGGCCGCACGCCTGCAGCTTTTCGCGGTAGTCGTTGTTGAATTCGTAGCGGTGGCGGTGGCGTTCGCTTATCGAAAGGCTTCCGTAGCAGCGGTGCATCGTCGTGCCGGGCTTTATCTCGCACGGATACGCGCCCAGGCGCAGCGTTCCGCCTTTGTCTATGTCGTCGCTCTGTCCGGGCATGAAGTCGATGACCTTGTTCGCGCACTGCTCGCTGAATTCTCCGGAGTTCGCGTCCGGAATAAGCGCGGCGCCGCGCGCGAATTCGATCACGGCTATCTGCATTCCCAGGCATATACCGAAATAGGGGAGGCGGTGCTCCCTTGCGTATCCCGCCGCGAGGATCATGCCCTCTATACCGCGGCTCCCGAAGCCTCCGGGGACTATGATCCCGTCGAGACCGCCGAGAAGCGCGTCCGCCGACGTTTTATCTATCTCCTCGGAGTCGATCCAGTGTATGTTCACGTGGACGTCGGCGCTGTGGCCTGCGTGGCGCAGCGCTTCCGCTACGGAAAGATAAGCGTCGTGGAGCCCGACGTATTTCCCCACGAGCCCGATCTCGACGCTGCGCGAGACGGCGCTCTTTATCCTTTCGACCATCTTCTCCCATTCGTCCAGATCAGGAGCGGGAGCGGAGATGCCGAGCTCTCTGCATACGACTTCGGAAAAACCGGACCGCTCGAGCATGAGGGGCGCTTCGTACAGGACAGGGACCGTCAGATTCTCGATGACGCAGTCCTCCTTGACGTTGCAGAACATCGCGATCTTGCGGAAAATGGATCTTTCCAGAGGTCTGTCGCAGCGCAGCACGATTATGTCGGGGTTGATGCCCATGCCCTGCAGCTCCTTGACCGAGTGCTGGGTGGGTTTTGATTTGTGTTCCTCGGAGCCGCTGAGATAAGGCACCAGCGTCACGTGTATGAACAGGCTGTTCTCCTTTCCGATCTCGAGCGATATCTGGCGCACCGCTTCGATGAAGGGCTGCGACTCGATGTCGCCGATCGTCCCTCCGATCTCGGTTATGACCACGTCCGCGTTCGTCTTTTTCCCGACCCTGTAGACGAATTCCTTTATCTCGTTCGTTATGTGCGGGATGACCTGCACCGTCGATCCGAGGTATTCGCCGCGGCGCTCCTTGTTGAGGACGTTCCAGTAGACCTTGCCTGTCGT
>JAEEVI010000044.1 GCA_016287035.1 Bacillota bacterium | reverse complement strand
GCTGTTATCGCCGCGGCGCACAGCAGCGTCTTCCTCGCCCTTTCCGGCTTTCCCGCGCCGAGGTTCTGGGCCGCTATCGCCGAGACCGCCGAGAGCGACGTCGAATGAACGAGGAACATCATCGTTATTATCTTCTCGACTATCCCGACCGCTGCGGAGTCGTTCATGCCGCGCAGATTAGCGAAGACCGTTATCACTATGAACGATATCTGGATAAAGCCGTCCTGCACCGCCACTGGGACTCCCACGCGCAGGATAGAGGACGCGACGCGTCCGCGCAGCCTGAAGCAGCCGCGGTCGAGCCCCTGGATCATATCCTTCTTTTTTATCATGGCGAGCGAGATCGCGACGCTTATCGCCTGGGCGAGCGTCGTGCCGAGCGCCGCGCCCGCCGGCCCCAGCCCGAACGCGCCTATGAACAGATAGTCGAGCGCGATGTTGCAGGCGCAGGCGATCGCGATGAAATACATCGGGCTCTTGGAGTCGCCGAGCCCGCGGAATATCGAGCTTATCACGTTGTAAAGCGTTATGAACGGTATCCCGGCGAAGCAGATCGTGAGATATACGTGCGTCCCGGGCACCGCCTGTATCGGAGTTGAGAACAGGCGCACTATCGGCATCGCGAAGACGAGCAGCAGCGCCGTCATCGCGGCTGAGAGCGCGAGGAAGAGCGTAACGGTGTTTCCGACCGCCTCGTTGCGCAGCTGCCTGTCGCCGGCTCCGACGGCCTTTCCGATCAGGACGGTGGTCCCCATCGACAGACCGACGATCATCACGGTGAGCATGTGCATTATCTGGCTTCCGATCGACACGGCCGTCGTGGCTTCGGTCGGACAGAACTGACCTATTATGAACAGATCCGCGAGCCCGTAGAGCGTCTGCAGGAAATAGCCGAGCAGGAACGGTCCGGAGAACGCGAGCAGGTTCTTTATTATGCTTCCTTTCGTAAGATCTCTTTCCATGACGCTTATTATAACATCGAAGCCTTCATGTGTGGTAAAATAAAACAAACGCAGGAGCGCTTTTTTTAAGGAGGTCAGCGATGAATCAGGTCTGTTTGATAGGAAGGATCACCAGGGATCCCGAAGTGCGCTACGGCGCCCAGAGCCAGACGGCTGTCGCGCGTTTCAGTATCGCGATCAACCGCGGAAAGGACAGGAACGGCAACGACGCCGGCACCGATTACCCCAACATAGTATGCTTCGGCAAGACCGCGGAGACCGTGGAAAAGTACGTCACCAAGGGCATGCAGCTCGGCATAACGGGAAAGCTGCAGACGGGCTCCTACGAAAAGAACGGGCAGAGGCACTACACGGTCGAGGTCGTCGCCGACAGGGTGGAGTTCCTTTCGTCCGCGGAATCCGGGCAGAGGTCCGGGGAACGCGGTCAGTACGGCGCGCCCGGCGGAGGAGGCTTCGACGCTCCCGCACCGGCGGCTCCCCCCGAGGGTTTCGAAGAAGCGAACGAAGATATCCCGTTCTGAAGAAAAAATCCGATTTTTTGCCCCGGTAGCGCGCGTTCGCCGCGCAAAATCGGGGCATTTTGTAATATTTCTGTAATATTTAGCAAGGCGGGGCTTCGATCCCGCTAAACCGTTTCCCCCGGCCGTTTGACAACGCGGCCGGCTTTGTTATAATTCAAATTGAACTATAACAGTTCATTTCAATTCAAAACGATTTAGATAATATAACTATCTGCGAGGGAGGGTGGTATAGTGAAAACCAAACTGATAGTTATGCTCACGCACCACGACAGGACGGTGACGGACGCCTTGGAGGTCTTCAACGGCGTCAAGGACATCGGCGTCGATTGCTGGGGCTTTAAAGACGTAGGCCTTCCCGAACCCCAGATGGCGGAGCTCCTGAAGGCCATAAAAGACGCCGGCAAGACGTCGTTCCTCGAGGTAGTGTCCTACTCGGAAGAGGAATGCATGCGCGGCGCGAAACTTGCCGTCAAGCTCGGATTCGACTGCCTCATGGGCACTCTTTTCTATCCTTCCGTCTGGGAGTATCTCAAGGCTAACGGAATTAAGTATATGCCGTTCGTCGGAGGCGTCAGCGGAAGCCCGAGCATCCTCGAGGGGACCATCGAGGACATGATAGAAGAAGGAAAGAGATACGTCGCGGCCGGCGTGTACGGCTTCGACATCCTTGCGTACCGCTACGTCGACGGAGACCCGGAGGAACTCGCCCGCAGATTCGTGGGAGCGATGGACGTGCCGGTGGTGGTCGCCGGAAGCATCAGCAGCCCCGAGAGGATGCAGTTCGTCGAGGACATAGGCGCGTTCGGATTCACGATGGGAAGCGCCCTGTTCGAGAAGAAGTTCGTCCCCGACGGCTCGTTCCGCGACAACCTGCTCAAGGTATGCGAGATAATGGATTCTATCGGCTGACACTTCGCCGCCGGATATATGCCGAAGGGCGTCCGCGGGAAGTTGGCACATAAGTGATTTAAAGATCGTAAACGATCAGGAGAAGTATCAAGTTAAAGGAGGTTTGTATGAAACGTGTATTGGCAGTAGTTCTCGCACTCGCGATGATATTCTCTATCTGCGCATGCGGAACTCAGGCTCCGGCGAAGGCGGCCGAAGCCAAGACTTTGAGACTCGCGCACATCTTCGCGCAGGACGGCTCGGCTAACCTTGCGTGCCAGAAGTTCGCCCAGATCGTGGAAGAGAAGACAAAGGGCGCGTACAAGATCGAGATCTATCCGAACTCTCAGCTCGGCGACGAGAGAGAGCTCTGCGAGGCGGTCACGATGGGCACCGTGGATATGACGCTCTGCGGCGACTCCTTCATCGGCTGGTATTGCCCCGAGTATCTGCCCCTCTGCGCGTTCTTCACATGGGAGTCCTATGATCACGCCAAGGCAGCTTACAGAGGCAGCATCGGCGAATCTCTTACCGCGGCTTATTCCAAGGCCTGCGGCAGCACGGTCCTCGACTACTGGATGAGAGCTCCGCGCTACATCTGCACGACCAGAGAGATCCACAACCTCAACGATATGAAGGGCCTCACCCTGCGTATCCCCGACGACCAGCTGTACTATGAGAGCTTCAAGGCCCTCGGAGCGAACCCGACTCCGCTCGCGTTCGACGAGATCTACATGGCCGTCAAGCAGGGCACTGTCGAAGGACTCGAGAACCCGATGGAAGACCTCTACAACAACAGCTTCTATGACGTCAACAAGTACGTCATCAACACCGCCCACCAGATCAGCATGTTCGCTCTGATCATCAACGACAAGATCCTCGCCGGTCTGCCCGCTGACGTTCAGAAGATCATGAAGGACGCCGCCATCGAGGCCGGCGACTATCAGAACGAGCTGATGGAAGGCGCCGAGGCCGACTACAAGGCGAAGCTCGAAGAAAAGGGCATGATCTTCATCACCCCGGACGACTTCGACAAGTGGAGAGACATCATCAACACCGAAGTACCGCCCAAGTTCGCGGACGTCTGGATGCCCGGACTCCTCGAGGAAGCTCTTGCGCTCGCAAAGTAAATCATCTGTCTCTTTAGGGCCGCGCCGCACTTGATGCGGCGCGGCTCGCCGCAGATATGAGAGATCCCTTAGTTCCTCTTGAAGGAGGCTAATCGATGAACGGAAAAAACAAAAAAGGCGTGCTCGAGTGGTTCATGATAATAATGTTCATAATCTCCGTGGTGGCCGTCATCATACAGGTCGTCTCGAGGAGGTTCCTGAACAATTCCGTCACATGGAGCAACGAGGTATGCCGCTATTCGTTCCTTTGGGTCGTATTCGTAGGAACGGCGGTCCTGATCAAGGAAAACGGACATATATGCATAGACGTCGTTCTCACGCTCGTTCCTGAAAAGTTCAGGAATCTTCTGCTATTGATAAATTACATTCTTATCGCGATCCTTGCGGCGACACTCACGGTGCTCGGCGTGCGCCTCGTCATAAAGACGCAGGGCAGCCTGAGCTCGTCGATGAGGCTGCCGATAAACTATATACTCTACCTCGGCCTTCCGATAGGCTTCGGGCTCGGGTTCCTTCAGCTGATGCCAAAGATATATCATCAGGTGCGTGTCGTCGCGGGAAAGGAGCCTTCCCCTCCGTTCGGACATCATCACGATGAGGAGGTGACCGGATAATGCTGGTGCTCTTCATCTCGATGCTCATATTCTTCGCGCTCGGAATACCCATCGCGTTCTCCGTGGCGCTCAGCTCGTGCCTGTTCGCGATCGTTTCCGGAATAGACATGATAGCGGTCGCGCAGCGCGTGGTCAACGGCGCCGACAGCTTCACGATGATGGCGATACCGTTCTTCATCCTCGCCGGAGAGATCATGAACCAGGGCGGCATAACCCAGAAGCTCGTGGACTTTTCCAGGGTGGTCATCGGCCGCGTCAAGGGCGGCCTGTGCTACGTCGTAATACTCACGAACATGATAATGGCGGGCGTTTCCGGATCTTCCGTAGCGGACGCCTGCGCGATAGGAGCCGTAACCGTCCCGGCAATGGAAAAGGCCGGCTACAGGCGCGACTTCGCCACGGCGCTCAACGGCGCGGCGGCGACGATAGGTCCGATAATCCCGCCCTCTATGGGCTTCGTAATGTACGCGACGATCGTGGGCTGCTCGGTCGGCGATCTGTTCGTCGCGGGCGTGGTCCCCGGAGTTCTTATGGGACTCACGTTCTCGGTCGTATGCTACATAATAGGTCTTAAGAAAGGCTTCCCCGTCACCGGCGAGAAGACTACGATAAAGCAGAAGCTCCACGCGTTCGGAGACGCCTTCTGGGCGCTGCTCATGCCGGTCATCATCATCGCCGGGATACTCACAGGCATAGTAACGCCGACGGAGGCCGCGGTGCTCGCGTGCGTGTACGGCTTCGTGGCGGCGATGTTCATCTACAGAAGCATAGGCTGGAAGGACATCCCCGACATATTCCTCAGGGCCGCGAAATCGGCGCTTTCGGTAATGATCATCGTAGCCTGCGCTTCGGCGTTCGGCTGGATGCTCACGATGGAGGGCACGCCGCAGAGGCTCATAACCGCGTTCACCGCGATGACGAGCTCCCAGTGGGTGTTCATGCTCGCGCTGAACGTGATCTTCCTCGTGCTCGGCTGCTTCCTGGACGTCGACACGCTGATCATCGTATTCGTACCGCTGCTCATCCCGGCGCTGAAGTATTATCAGATAGACCTCGTCTATTTCGGCGTCATATTTACGCTCAACACTATGGTCGGACAGCTGTCGCCTCCTGTCGGAGAGCTGCTCTACGCGGTATCGACGGTCGGGCGCACGCCCGTGCTCAAGACGGCCAAGGCGATGCTGCCGTTCTACCTGGCGCTGGTCATAGACCTTCTGCTGAACACCTATATACCCAAGATATCCCTGTTCCTGCCCGGCCTGCTCGGCTACGGCGCGTAGGGACGCAAACACGGCGATAAGGCGCAAAGCCTTCGGTCAGTATAAAAGGAGTGATAAAAATGGCTGATATCGATATCGAACTCAAGATCAAAGTTGCAAAGGCATGCCATCTCTTCTGGGACAAGCACCTCACGACCGGCAACGACGGAGGAGACGTGAGCCTGCGCGATCCCGCGACGGGCCTCATCTACATCTGCCCGTCCGCCACGTCCTCGCAGGTAATCCCCAACTGGGGCGCCGTCTCTCCGACCGACATAGTCGTGACCGATATCGAGGGCAACGTCGTCGAGGCCAACACGTACGTAAAGCCGACGGTCGAGTGCAAGCTGCACTACGAGATATACAAGGCGCGCCCCGAGATCAACGCGATCGTCCATTCGCACGCCGTCTATTCGACGATATTCGCCGCGGCCGGGATGAACATCCCGCCCTGCATCGTCGAGGCCGCGTTCCTCGGCGGCGAGGTCGTCTGCGCCGGATACGGCAAGATCGGCTCGCAGCTGCTGGCCGACAACGTGGTCAAGGCTCTCGGCCCCAAGAAGAAGGCCGCCCTTATGATGAACCACGGCGCTGTCGCGATCGGCAAGACCTTCCGCGAGGCGTTCACCGCCAGCGATTACCTCGAGAAGTTGGCAAAGGTCGCCTTCATGTGCAAGTCCATGGGCGCGGAACCGATCTGCGTCGACGTCAACGATCTCAAGGACGAGACACTTATCTAAAGAACCATCGCGCGCCCGGCCGTCCGCATCTCGGACGGCCGCCGCGTCTTATTTTTCAGGTTTGACGAAAGGAGCGGAGCATGGACGTAAAGGTTGTTAGACAGGCGGGCGCCAAGTCCTGGTACGAAGGGCCGGAGCTCTGCCGCCAGTATTTCAAGACGGAAAAGATAACGCTCGGCACGTCGACTCTCGAGCCCGGCCAGACGGGCGACATCGACTGGGGCCACAAGGCCTCGCACGAGATATTCTTCTGCGTCAGGGGCAAGGTCAGCCTCAGGACGCCGAACACGGACGAGAAGTACGTCCTCGAAGAGGGCGACGCGGTGATAATGCCGGAGACGGTGCCGCACGAGCTGACGAACATCGGCGACGTCACCGCCGTGGTCAGCTGGAGCCTCGCCCCCAGCGAGCTGTAAAGGTACGTGAGAGCCATGATACAGGCTGAAAGACTAAGGAAGATCCTCGACGAAGTGGACGACAGGGGGTTCGTTAGCATCGAATCCCTGATGGAGACCCTGCACGCGTCGAAATCGACTCTGCGGAGGGACCTTCTCACTCTCGAGAAGGAGCAGGCGCTCATCCGCACGAGGGGCGGCGCCATGTCATCCAAGGCGCGGGGCACGTCGAACGAGCCTGAGGTCAGCTTCAGACGCACCCAGCAGCAGGACGAGAAGAAGCGCATAGCGCAGGCCGCCCTCAGCTTCATCAACGAGAGGGACACGATCCTTCTCGATTCGGGGACGACCACGATCGAGCTCGCCAAGCTGCTCGGGGACTACCGGTCGCTGATGGTGGCGACGTACGACCTCTACATAGCGGACGTGCTCAGCACGATGGACAACATAAGCCTCGTCGTCTCCGGCGGCATGCTCCGCCACAGGATGAAGACGCTCGTGGGCTATTTCTCCGAAAGGGTCATGGAGGAGATCCACGCGGACAGGTTCTTCCTATCCGCCGACGCCATTGACATAAAGCACGGCTGCATGTGCTACTCGATCGAGGAGATATCCGTAAAGAAGAGCATGATAAAGGCCGCCAAGGAGACGATCCTCCTGGGCGACCACACGAAATTCGACAACATCGCCTTCATAAACGTCTGCGATCTGTCGGAGGTCAACACGATAATAACGGGCAGCGAGACGAGCGACGACGTCGCCTCGAGCCTCAGGGAAATGGGAATAAACGTAGTTCTGGTATAGGAAAAGAGGTTAAGATGCAGGAATACATACTCGGTCTCGACATGGGGACCACATCGATGAAGGCCGCGGTCTACGACAGGAGCGGCACCCAGCTCTCGGCGGCCGTAGTCGAATACAGCCTGCTGACGCCGGGCACTAACATGGTCGAAGTCGCCTGCGATACTTATTTCGACGCCATCCTCGCCTGCATGGAAAAGCTCAGGGCCGGCGGAAAGGTCGACACGGGGAAGATCGGCGTCGTCGGTTTCTCGGTCCAGGGCGAGACGCTCTGCTTCCTGGACGAAGCCGGAAAGCCTCTTCGCAACGCGATCGTCTGGATGGACAACCGGGCCGGAAAGCAGGCGGACGAGCTGCGCGAGCAGTTCGGCAACGAGCTCTGCTACAAGATCACGGGCCAGGTCAGCTTCGAGTCGTGCTGGCCGGCGTCGAAGGTCCTGTGGATAAGGCAGAACGAGCCGGAGACGTTCGAAAAGACGCGTCACATCCTTCTGCTCGAGGATTATATAATCTATATGCTCACCGGCAGATTCGTGGCGGAGGGCTCGCTGCTCACGTCGACGGAATACTGGAACATAAAGACGAAGGAATACTGGAAGGACAT
>JAEEVI010000043.1 GCA_016287035.1 Bacillota bacterium | reverse complement strand
AGGAGACGTTTCCCTTCCGCTGTGCGGCGAGGTCGTACGCGCGCTGCACGAAGCGGTCGACGACCAGAGCCGCGCGGAGAGCTTTCGCGGCTATATGCCCGAATGCGGAGCGCCGTTCCTCAGAGAGGCCGTAGCTGGATACTACAGGAGCAGAGGCGTTGAGCTCGCAAGCGACGAAGTCTTCGTATCGAGCGGCGCCAGCGACGAGCTCGGAGACATACTCGATCTTTTCGACAGGCAAAGCGACGCCCTCGTGATCGAGCCGGCCTACCCCGCCTACGTCGACGCCAACGTCATCGCGGGGAGGAGCATCCTGCACCTGCCCTCCGGCATCGACGACGGTTTCCTGCCGCGCCCCGGCAAAGAAGCGGCAGGCATCATATATATCTGCTCCCCGAACAATCCGACAGGCGCCGTATTCGACAGGCAGCTGCTCCGCGAATGGGTCGGTCACGCGAATGAAAACGGATCCGTGATCCTGTTCGACGCGGCGTACGAGGCCTTCGTGGAGGACCCCGCCCTGCCCCGCAGCATATTCGAGATCGAAGGCGCGAGGACGTGCGCCATAGAGATCTGCTCGCTCTCGAAGACTGCGGGCTTTACCGGCACGAGGCTCGGATATACGGTGATCCCGAAGGAGCTCAAAAGAAACGGCATGAGTTTGAGCGACATGTGGGTGAGGAACAGAACGACGAAGACGAACGGCGTTTCCTACGTCATCCAGAAGGGAGGCGCCGCCGTATTCACGCCGGAGGGACAGCGCCAGATAAAGGAGAACATAAGGGTCTATAAGAACAACGCGAAGATCCTGATGAACGCGCTCGACGAGCTGGGGATATGGTACTGCGGCGGCAAAAACTCGCCATACATCTGGATGAGATGCCCCGGAGGCATGGGAAGCTGGGATTATTTCGACCTTCTCCTGAACGAGATACAGGTCGTCGGAACGCCGGGAGCGGGCTTCGGAGCCTGCGGCGAGGGCTTCTTCCGCTTTTCGACGTTCGGAAGTCCCGAAGACACGAGAGAAGCCTCTGAAAGGCTCATAAAGCTCGGGATCCCGGGCTGAAGCAAAACTTAAAGGGCGGCCCCTGGGGCCGCTCTTTTCTTTTAGGTATTGAGTTGTGAGCTTACTGCCTTCCGGAAGCGTTAAGGACGTTTCTGATCTTGTGCGAGACCATGCCCTTGATCGCGTCTCTTGCCGGTCCGAGATATTTTCTGGGGTCGAAGTCTTCCGGGTGCTCCATGAAGTGACGGCGGATCTCCGCTGTCATCGCAAGCCTCAGGTCCGTATCTATGTTTACCTTGCAAACGCCGTGCTTGACTGCCTCGAGGATCATATCCTCGGGAACTCCCTGCGCGCCGGGTATGTTGCCGCCGTACTTGTTGCAGCGTGCGACGAACTCGGGCAGGACTGTGGAAGCGCCGTGGAGAACGAGCGGTGTCTCGGGAATGAGACCGTGTATCTCCTTGAGCCTTTCGAAGTCCAGATAGGGGTCGCCCTTGAATTTATATGCTCCGTGGCTTGTCCCAATGGCTACCGCCAGAGAATCGACGCCTGTGCGGGCGACGAATTCGGCAGCTTCCTCGGGATCGGTGAATGTGGCGTTTCTCGCGTCTACCTTGACCGCGTCCTCTATACCTGCGAGCTTGCCGAGCTCTGCTTCAACGACTACGCCGTGATCGTGCGCGTAGTCGACGACTTCCTTGGTAACTCTTATATTTTCCTCGAACTCGTACCGGGAGCCGTCGATCATTACGGATGTGAAACCGTCGTCGACGCACTTCCTGCAGATGTCGAAATCTTCGCCATGGTCCAGGTGCAGGCAGATGTCCAGACCTGTATCTATTATCGCTGCCTCTACCAGCTTTACGAGATACGCCGGCTTGGCATATTTCCTCGCGCCTGCAGAGACTTGGAGGATGAGCGGGGCTTTTTCCTCCTTGGCTGCATCGACTATGCCCTGGATTATCTCCATGTTGTTGACGTTGAACGCGCCAACCGCATAATCGCTGCCCAGAGCCTTGGCGAACATCTCTTTAGTTGTTACTAGACCCATCGGAACCGCCCCCTATCTACTTGCTTAAGATCTTGGCTATGTCTTCCATCGTGCTGCCGGCCGGTATCGTAAACGTTCCGGCTTTCAGCTTCGTCTCAACGCCCATCTCCTTGACCAGCGCCGTAAATTCGTCCTTCGACTTTATGAGCCCCGCCTGCTCCAGAAGGGAAGCGATCTTGCCGCTCGAGCTTCCGGAAGGCACCGTAAAGGAAGTATCCTTTGTGACGGTCTGTATCGGCGTGACTGGCGGATCTGGCGTTTGTACTGCGGATGTGGTTATCTCCTCGGGATCGGGATTGATATTCTCTACGGGCTGGATCGTGAGATCCACGTTGCTCATGTCCACGGCAGCGGTGGAGGTGCTGCTCGAGGCCGTGGCTCCGGTGTAGGCCATTATGTCCGAGACCTTCCAGAATATGACCGCCGCCGCTACGACGATGATCAGTATCGCGAGAAAGATATCGTTGTAATCGTAGATGAAATCCCTGATCTTCTTCATTCCGGATGATCTCCTTTCCCCTTTTACATGTTTATTATACCACGCGCTTTTTTTTATAACAAGAATGCATTAAAAAGCTTTAAAAATTGTCTATTGGTCGGGAGCCTTTTAATAAAGTGAAAATGGGCAAAACGATATATAAAGTGAATGAAACGACTCTGAGGATCGGCGAGGAGCTCATACGGAGCTACGGGATATCGGCGTTCGAGGACGGAAAAGAGCTCGACAGGCTCGACGACGTCTCCCCGGACAGGATATTCGTCGAAGATATGGCTGCTGTGTTCAACAGGACCGGGCTATCGCTCGTCCATTTCAGGGATGTAGTGGAGGATATGCTTCCTTGACAGCGAACGCGGCCGGATCGATCATGCTGGCATGGTGCGCTCTGGAGTTCTGGGAACACGCGCCCGCCGGCTGGATATGCGACTACGGTGCGGGACCGTGCGAGCGCGCGGCCGCCGCGGAGGCGAGAAGGCTTCCGAAGAAGGCCGCGCTCTGCTGTTTCGCGCTTTTCTTCGCTTTTCTGAAGCGGGCGGGCGCGGACGCGCACGTTATGGCGTGCGCCTTCTGCTGGCTGCAGCTGGCGGTCTCGGACGCGCTGCTGAGGATAGTCCAGGACCAGTGGCTCGCGGCGCTCGCGGCAGCGCCGGTGCTGCGCGGGGGCGGACTTCCGAAAGTCTCCGCGCTGATCCTCGCGGCCGCCGTGCTGGCCGCGGCGTGGGGGCCTCGGCCCGCGTGCCTTTTTTTGTTTTT
>JAEEVI010000002.1 GCA_016287035.1 Bacillota bacterium | reverse complement strand
TCGGATCGCGCTCGGCATCGTGGTCCTGCTCTGCGGGATCCTCGGGATAATAGGTTAAAAAAACGGCCGCGTCGTACGACGCGGCCGCGTTTTTTTTTGCTGTATCACTTAGCCGGCGGAAGACCTGCGTCCTCCGTGCCTCCGACCATTGTCTCGTAGAACGTAGCTGATGCGTTTACCGTAATATAATTATCGTCAAGATCTCTCCTTGTGCCCTGACTGCAATTGATATCGCTCACGAGGCAGCGGCACTTGCTTTCTTCCAGCCCCCTGATGACTTTCTTCATGCTGTCGTAGCTGTCCACGGTGAAGAGCAGGTCGAAATCGCGCCTTATAAGATCGCCGTCGCGCGACAGGCCCGTAAAGGTCACAGAGTAATTGACGGCGTCCTGGAGCACGTCGTTGAGAACAGCCATCTCCTCCTTGCTGTTGTTGTAGCTTTCGATCCTCGATGCCTTGCCGCCGCCGGTGATCTCGTCCATCTCGCTGCGCATGCGCCTCATGCCGGCCAGCCTGGCCTAGACGACGTTCAGTTCGAGATTGAGCGTATCGGCGTCTGCCTTGGCTCGTTCGAGCTGCATGCGCGCCGGCTGATCCACGAACCGGATGTACAGGAGCGCGAGCAGTATGACTGAAAGCACAAGAAGCAGCACTTTTTCCCTCGATGAAAACTCTCTCGTTATCAGTTTCATAGTATCTGTGCGTTCCTTTCGATCATTCTGCGCTTGTGTTGAGATATACGAGCATCTTCGCCGTCACGACCTCGGTGAGGATATCGTCGATCCTGACTTCGTTCGTGTTCGCGTTGCTCACGCTGCAGTAGTTCACTATGGGCTCGCCGCGGAGGGCGTCCGATATGCCGTTGATCTGCCGCAGGCTCCCGGCGCTCAGCTCGAGCATGAGCTCGTTGTCCCTGAGCGACCACGAGTTGATCGCAGCCTTCGGGAGCACGACCCGCTCGATTATATCGAGCACTTCCACGCGCGGCGCGCGGGAGAGCTCTTCGTCCGTGAAGCCGGAATACGAGTAGTGCGCGTACAGATCCTTGAGATCGTCGAAGCCGGCCAGTTCTCTGGTATCGGCGTCGAGCCTCGCCTGCAGCTCGTTCACCGTCTTCTGCGCGGCCGCGACCTGCGCGAGCCTGTCGAACACGAGGAACTTGCCGAAGAGCAGGGTAACGGCGATTATCAATATAAGGGCGGGGACCGCCAGCTTGTAATTGATCTTCTTTTCTCCGACCGTGACGAAGTTTATCGACGTCCTGGAGGGCATCTGACCGAACCGGAGGTTCAGCGCCTGTTTTTTCTTTTTATCCTTTGCCGCCATTTCTTCCTCCTTGAGCTCAGCTCAGCGCGATGCCGACCGCCTGAAGCACTGAATAGTCCATATCCACGGACGCTCCGCCGGGTATGAGCTCGGCCGCGGGGTGGATGTTCATGTCGAGCGTTTCCGTGATCGCTCTCTTGAGCGGTCCGATGCAGGCGCCTCCTCCGCAGATCCAGACGTCCTCGAGCTTGCTGTCGGGGTTGCTGAAGCGGTAGAAGTTCATCGCGCGCATGAGCTCGACGGCCATGTTCCCGAAGGCGCTGAGGCACTGCTCCTTGTTCTGGCAGTTCTCGAAGTTCGAGAGCAGGTAGTTGTGCGCGGTGTGAGGATCGACCGAATAGACCTCGGCGAGGATGCCGTCGATGTTGCGCATGCCTGTCTCCAGAGCTCTCGTTACTATATGTCTGTCGCCTTTGAACATGTGCATCCTTATGCTCGAATAGCCCATGTCGATTATGCAGTATTCGCGGTCCGCGGCCGCGCCGTTTTTAGAGGCCTCCCTTATTAGCGACTGGAACGCGCAGACAGCGGGGGCCGCCTTTACGAGCTTGAGGCTCGCCCTGTGCATGACTTCCCTCGAAGTATCGATGAGCGACTTCGGAGCCGCGGCGGCCATGAGCTCCATGGTCTCGCCCTCGGGGTCCTCCTGACCGTCCTCGCCGTCTCTTTCCTGCGGCTCGCCGCCTATGGAGATGACCTCGTAGTCGAATACGTAATTCGTGAGCTCGTCCGAAATGTAGTCCCCGAATTCGAAGGGGAGGTTGATGTCGAGCTGATCCGTCGTCATGACGGGCATCTTGACGCTGCGCATGAACACAGTCTCGTTGGGGAGCGCCAGCGCCGCGGCTCTCGACCGCATCCCGTTATCCCTCATGGCGCTTCTGATCAGCTCTCCCATGGTCTCCGAGGAGACGACGTGATTGTCGCGGAAGAGGTTCTGCGGCATCTGTACGACGGCGGCTTTTTTGACGACGCCGCCCTTGACGAGCGCGAGCTTCAGGTTGTCGTGACCTATGTCGACGCCCAGGACAGTTTTGGCCATTTTTGCTATCCTTTCAGTAATGCTTTTTATTAAAAGGCCGAGGGGATCATTACCCCAGAAGGCCGGTATACCATTGCACGAGCCCCTGTCCGAAGAGGAGCATAGCGGCGTCTGCGAGCGCTATGGCGGGGCCGAACGCGATAGACTTTCCTCCGGGCCTTGCGCCGTGGACCGCGAAAACGGCCGCGAGGCCTATAACGCAGGCTGCCGTCAGCGCGAGGAGCGTCCCGACGAATCCCAGATACAGTCCTGAGACCGCCATCAGCTTTATATCTCCTCCGCCGAGGCTCTCTCTTCCGAGCGCTCTGTCCATGACGAGTGATATCGCCAGAAGCGCTCCTCCGAACGTTATGCCCGCGAGCAGGGAAAACAACGCGCCCTTTACGCCTCCGCCGCCGAACGGCAGATACGCCGCCCAGGCGAGCGCCGCGGCGATAAGGCTGCCGTCGGGGATCGTCTGATCCTCCATATCCGTAAGCGACAGGAAGAAGAGGCATCCGAGAAAGATCCAGTTCCTTACCGTCAGCAGGGTGAGCCCGAAGCGCCAGACGCAGAGAGCCGATATGATCGCGAAGCAAAGCTCCGAGAGCGGGTAGCGCGCCGATATCCTGCCGCCGCAGTATCTGCATCTTCCCCTAAGCAGCAGCCAGCTGAGGACAGGGATCAGGTCGAACGCCCCCAGATCGTGACCGCAGGCAGGGCAGCGGCTCCTGCCGCTGACGAAGCTCTCTTTGCGGACCGTGCGCCACGCCGCGCAGTTGAGGAACGATCCGAGCACCGCTCCCAGAACGGCAGCCGCGGCGCAGCAGAATATCTTTATTGCCTGATCTTCCCACAAAGACATACGCCGCTCCACTCCGCTCCGCAAGGGACGTTACACAGACTTTCCTGTTTCATCTTTATATGATACCACATCTTGCTGAAAAATGAAGATAAGAAACGCCCGATCGATGTCGTCTTGTATAAAGATTTTATTGAGATTATAATATATATATCTTTTTGCGCTATTAGCTCTGTAATTTTTTCGGAGGAAACACATGGCCTTTTACCGCCGCCTGGGCGAGCTTCTGCTCGCCGCCGGCACTATCACTCCCGAAGAGCTCGATACCGGACTGAGGCTCCAGAAAGAGCAGAAGGGACGCCTCGGCGAGGTGCTCATCGCCAACAACATCATTTCGGAGGACGAACTCATCGAGACCCTGCAGATGCAGCTGGGCATCGAATACGTGGACCTCTCGAAGATCAACATCCCCACCGAGCTCGCTTCGGTGCTCCCGAAGAACATAGCCCGCCAGCATCAGGTCGTTCCGGTCAGGATCAAAAACGATTCGCTCTATCTGGCGATGACGGATCCGCTCAACTTCTACGCGATCGAGGACGCGCGCAAGGCGGTCAAAAAGAAGATCGTCCCGCTCGTCGCGCACAAGGCCGCGATCGAGCACGCGATACAGGTGCTGTACGGCAACGAGGGCGCCGCGAGGGCGATAGAGGACATGAAGCGCGAGGCTTCGAGCTCCCAGAAGAGCGACGACGCGTTCGCGCAGGACGCCGCCTTCACAGCCAACCAGATCGACGATTCGATAAACAACGCGCCGACCATAAGGCTCGTCAACTCGATAATAGAGCGCGCGATCACCGAGCGCGCCAGCGACATACATCTCGAACCTCACGAGACCGAGATGGTCGTGCGAATGAGGATCGACGGCATGCTCAGGATGATCCTGACCGTTCCGAAGGATCTTCAGAGCTCAGTCGTCTCGCGTATAAAGATAATGAG
>JAEEVI010000042.1 GCA_016287035.1 Bacillota bacterium | reverse complement strand
GCCGCGAAGACGCATATGAACGCCGTGAAGACCTTTCTCCTGTGCTTCAGCGCTCTCCTGACGGTCCTGTCGTAGAAATCTATGAGCCTCGCGATCATCGCGGAGAAACGCGGCAGAAGTCTGTATCTGTAGCGCCTTCTTCCGAGCCTCAGGTAGCTCGTCGATATGGTCCCGTGCAGCATCTTGGAGCAGAGCATCGGAACGACCGTGAGAGCGACGACCAGCGAAGCCATGAGCGAGATGATCATGGTGTAGCAGAACTCCGCGAACATCATGGACGCCATGCCCTCCGTGAGCGCTACGGGAAGGAATACTATGACGGTCGTGAGCGTCGACATAAGGACGGCGACGAATATCTCAGAAGATCCTGCCTCGGCCGCCTCCTCCGCCGTCGGGTACTCGCGGCGCAGCCTGTAGATATTCTCGAGCACGACTATCGAGTTGTCGACGATCATGCCCACGCATATCGTCAGGGCGCACAGCGTCACGAGGTTCAGGGTTATCTTGAGCGCGTTCATGACAGCGAACGCGGACAGTATCGAGACAGGTATGGATATGCCTATGACGAGCGTGCTCCTGACGTTGCAGAGGAACAGGAACACGACGATTATGGCCAGCGCGGCGCCCGCGACGGCGGACTGCGCGACCGACTTTATGGACGAGTTGATATAGTCGGCCTCGTCGTAGCCGATAACGAAATTGATGTTTGGATATTTCTGCTGAACGGCGGCGAACTGCCTGCGCAGCGCCTTGGAGACGTCCGCCGTGTTGGCGTCGGACTGCTTGGTGACCATTATGCCGACCGCGGTCTCGCCGTCGATCCTCGTTATTCCGCTGCGCTCCATGTTGCGGCGCTCGATGCGGGCGATGTCGCCGAGCGTCACGATGCTCCCGTCGCCCACCATGAGCGGAAGGCGGCGCAGTTCGTCGACGGACCTGAACTTGCCCTCGGTGCGGACGACGAGCTTCGTGTCGCCTCTTGAGATCTCGCCGGACGGGAGGTTGACGTTCTCCGCCGCGAGCATCTGCGATACAGCCGTCATCGTGAGCCCGTAGTTCGTGAGGCTCTCCTGGTTGAACTCGACCGCGATCTCCTCGCTGACGCCGCCCATCATGCTGACGGACGCGACGCCCTTGCTGCGCTCGAAGTACGTCAGGACGTTGTCCTCGATGAGCGTGCTGAGATCGGCCAGAGGCATGTCGGCCGAAACGTATATCTGCATGACGGGCATGGAATTCATGTCCATCTTCAGGACAGTCGGTGAGGAACACGTGTCGGGAAGGAACCCGGCGACGATCGCCGTCGCCTCGCGCATATCGAGGGAGGCGAAGTTCATATCCCTTCCGATCTGGAACGACAGCAGCACGATGGAGGTGCCCTCCATGCTGTAGGATACCATCTCGTCGACGCCCTCGACGGACGCGAGAGCCGATTCGATCGGGACGGTGACCATCGTCTCCACCTCTTCCGGAGACGCGTTGGGGTATCTCGTCATGACGAGCGCGACCGGAAGCTCGATGTTGGGCATGAGGTCGCGCGGTATGTCGATTATAGCCGAAAGGCCGAGAACGACGACCATCAGCACGAGCATTATCGTGGCGACGGGCCGCTTTATGGTTATGGAAGAAAGGCTGCGCTTCATCCCGTCAGTCCTCCGCGACCGTTACGGCGACGCCTTCAGTGACGTACTGCTGGCCGGAGCAGACTACGGTGTCGCCCTCGGAGAGCCCGGAGAGTATCTGCACGATGCTTCCGTTGTCAAGACCGGTCGTGACTTCCGCGAGCGTCGGTATGTTATTTTCGTCCAGGACCACGACGGTGTTCCTGCCCTTCTTGAGCATGACGCAGTTGGAGCTGACGCAGAGCGCGTCCTTCTCCGACGCGGAGACGAGCCTCACCTCCGCGAACATTCCCGCCAGAAGAGCGTCGTCGGGCTCGAGCGTGACTGTGAGCGGATACGTGAGCGTACCGATGGACGGTATCGGGGAGAACGAGGTTATCGTTCCTTTGAAATACCTGTCGAGGCTCGAAACGTAGACCTCTACGGTATCTCCGGCGTGAACGGCGGAAGCAAGCGCCTCGCTGACGCTCGTCTTTATCTCGAGGGTGTCCCCGTTGGCGATCGAGCCGGCCATCCCGCCTCCGGCGAGACTTCCGACCGAAACGCTGAGCGACGTTATATATCCGTCTATGGGAGCCGTCACTCTGTAATTGCTGAGAGCTTCCCCGGCCGAGGATACGGCGGCCGCGGCGGCCTTGTACTGGGCCTCGACAGCTTCGAGATCCTGCGCCGATACGGCTCCCTCGCTGTACAGCGTCTTCATCCTGCTGTAGCTCGAAGCCATCGCCGAATACTGCGCGGCCGCCTGCGAATAAGTGGACTGCATGGCGCCGCTGTCGATCACGAAGAGAAGATCGCCCGCGCTGACCCTGTCGCCGACGCTGACGCATACCTCCGTCACCTGTCCCTGCGCGAGGGGAACGATCGCGACCTCCTCGGAGGCCGTTATCCTCGACGAGAGCGGCGAAGTTACGGAGATGTCGGAGAGCCGCGCCTTCTCGACGCGGACGTTGACCGGAAGCGTCTCCTCGCTGACGGTCTTTTTGTGGAGACGCGCGTTCACCCTGAACGCGAAGAGCCCCGCTATCAGAAGGACTATGAGGCATATGAGCCAGTGCCTTATTATGAAAGGCTTCTTCTTTGCGGTCTGCTCCGTCTTTTCCGTTCTATCGTTATCCATTAAAGGTATTCTCCGTTCGTTATTATTATCTAATTATCTACATCATATCCACATCGGATATATTACTTAAAAGTCGCGGGCTGCGCAACATCATAATTAAAGATAATTAACCCAGTAAGGAATTCTACCATATCTTCATTTTATGGTATACTGTTATTTATGAAAAAATTATTCGATCTTTTTTTCGCCTTCGCGAAGCTGGGCGCCATGACCTTCGGCGGCGGTCTCACGATGCTCCCCCTGCTGGAGCGCGAGATCGTCGAAAAGAGAGGCTGGGCAACGGAAGAGGAGATGCTCGACTATTACGCCATAGGTCAGTGCACGCCCGGGATAATCGCGGTAAACACGGCGACGTTCATAGGCTATAAGCAGGCGGGAGCTCTCGGCGGGATATTCGCCACCGCGGGCATGGTGTTCCCGTCGCTCGTCATAATAACGGTACTGGCGGCGTTCCTGAGCAATTTCGCCGACATCCCCGCGGTCGTCAAGGCGTTCGCGGGCATAAGGATCTGCGTGTGCGCGCTCATGACGAACGTCATAATCAGGCTGTTCAAAACGTGCGTCATAGACGCGTGGACGATGGCCCTGTACATCGGCGTGTTCGCGCTGTCGCTTCTGCTCGGCATATCGCCTATAGTGTTCGTGCTGCTGGCGGCGGCCGTGGGCATAAGCGTAAAGACGCTCTGCGCGAAAAAGGAGCTGGAGGACGAACAGAGATGATATACCTTCAGCTTTTCTGGGAATACTTCAAGGCGGGGCTCTTCGCGATAGGCGGAGGAATGGCCACGATCCCCTTCCTCACCGACATATCGCAGAGGACGGGATGGTTCACGCTCCAGGAGCTCGCGGACATGGTCGCCGTTTCGGAATCGACCCCGGGGCCGATCGGCGTCAACGTCGCGACCTACGTGGGCTTCCGCACGGCCGGAGTGCCCGGCGCCGTCACGGCGGTCTTCGGGCTGGCGCTGCCCTCCGTCATCATCATAATAATAGTCGCCAGGTTCCTTAAGAAGTTCAGGGACAACAAGTACGTGGAGATGACGTTCTACGGCATCCGCCCCGCGTCGGCGGGACTCATAACGATGGCCGTGTTCACGCTCATGAGGCTCTGCCTCTTCGACATCGACGCGCTAATGCGCGGGGATCTTTCGGGATTCATAAGCCCGCAGAGCCTGCTGCTGTTCGCCGTCCTGATGTTCCTGATGCGCTTCCGCAAGACGAAAAAGCTCCATCCGCTGGCCTTTATCGCGATATCCGCGGCAGCCGGCGTAATATTCTTCTGATATCATGAAAAAAGACGACAGACAAAAAAGCGTGCTCATAATAGTGAATCCCGTCGCGGGGACCCTTAAGGCCAAGCGCAGCATACTCGATATCATCGACATATTCTGCAAGGCCGGATACGAACCTGTGGTCGTGACGACGCAGCACCGCGGCCACTGCATGGAGCTCGCCTCGCGCGCGAAGGAGAGAGGCTTCGGGCTCATCGTATGCAGCGGCGGCGACGGAACGCTGAACGAAGCGATAACCGGCGTGATAAAATCCGGCAGCGACATCCCCCTCGGCTACATACCGCAGGGCAGCACCAACGATTTCGCCAGCACGCTCGGGCTCTCCGCCGACCCCGCCGAATGCGCCGCGAAGATCACCGAACTGAGGCCGGTCAAGCTCGATATCGGGCGGTTCAACGGCGATCAGTGCTTTTCGTACATTGCCTCGTTCGGAGCGTTCACGGACGCTTCCTACAACGTGCCGCAGGAGGTGAAGAACGTCCTCGGCCACTTCGCCTACGTGCTCGGAGGGATATCCGAGCTCGGGGACATACGCGCGACGCACATAAAGGTCACCTGTGAGAGCGGCACCTTCGAGGACGATTTCATATTCGGAGCCGTATCCAACACGACGTCGGTCGCGGGCATCGTAAAGCTCGATTCGCATATAGTCGATCTTCAGGACGGCATATTCGAGGTCATCCTGATAAAGAATCCGACCTCCCTGTTCGAACTCAACGACATACTTACAGGGATAACGAACTCGGACTTCAGAAGCGGGATGTTCAGGTTCATGAAGGCGTCAAGGATCGAATTCGAGACGGATCCGGGGCTCAAGTGGTCGCTCGACGGCGAGGCCGCCGACAGCGACGGCCACGTGCTCATAGAGAACCTGCACGGCGCCGTCACACTTTACAAATAAAAAAGCCGCGGGTACGAAGCCCGCGGTATTTTCTTTTACGCGGCCGGCAGCTTTACGAAAAAGCTGATCTTCCCCGAGGCGTACTCGGCCCACATCTTTCCCCCGTGGCTCTCCGCCAGCATCTTCGCTATCGGAAGACCGAGGCCGAAGCTGCCCTTGGCGCTGCGCGACTCGTCCGTCCTGTAGAACCTCGAGAAGATGTCCCGG
>JAEEVI010000041.1 GCA_016287035.1 Bacillota bacterium | reverse complement strand
TTGTCAACTACTTTTTTCGCTTTTTTTAGCTTATTTTTCGCGGGTGGAAAGTACTTCCAAAAACGAAGACCTGCGGGCTTCGGAGCGCATGGACGCGCCGTCTCGAAGCCCGCAGGAAAAGCGTTCGTATCCTTCGTCAGCCGATGAACCGCGAAAGGATCCTCGTCCCCTCCGCGAGATCTTTTACAGGGATGAGCTCGGTGCAGCTCAGCGCCCATACGGCGATCCAGAGCAGTATAGCTCCCTCCGCCAGTCCCAGGACGAAGCCACCGATCCAGTCGATCTGCTTTATGACGGGAAGCCCGCTCAATATGCCCAGGCCCTTAAGAAGCATCCTTATAAGCAGGTACAGGATGATGAACGAGACTATGCGCAGGAACAGCCGCACAAAAGTCGCGAGGACGGCTTTGGCCGCGGCCGAGGCGGTGTCGCCCGCTCCGTGAGTGAGGGCGGCGAGCCCTTCCTTCAGTTTGCCCGCGGCATCGAGCTTGATGGCCGCGTTCCAGACCCAGTCCGGCATATCGTCCTTTATCGATCCTATGATCTTCGGCGCCCTGCCCTCGTCGAGCAGCGACAGATCCCCGATCCCATTTGAGATCTCTTCGAGATCGATCCTGCTGAGTATCCGGCTCTCGAACGCCGGGTATACGAATTCGGCGAGAGGTTCCGCCGCGGCAGACGTTATATACGAGGATCCGACGAGCGCAAGGATCAGCGCCGCGAGCGGTACCGCGCAGGCGTAAAAGCCCTTCCGCGCCTTAAAGAGCGCGAAAAGGACGAGCAGCGCGCATACCGCGCCGTCGGCGATCAGAGCTCTACTCATCGCAAAGGACCTCCGCGCAGATCGCGACGCCGGATGACGTTCCTATCCTGTCGGCGCCCGCGGATATCATCTCCTCCGCCGCCTTGCGGCTGCGTATGCCGCCGGATGCCTTTACCTTTACGGACGGGCCGACGCTGGACCTCATGAGCCTGACGGCGTGTTCCGTCGCGCCGCCGCTCCCGAAGCCGGTAGACGTCTTGACGAAAGCTGCTCCGGCCTGTTCGCATATGCGGCACGCCAGGACGATCTCGTCGTCCGTCAGGCAGCACGTCTCCAGGATGACCTTGACTATCGCTCCGTGCGAAGCAGCGCATTCGACGACCGCCGCGATATCGCCGCGCACGTCGTCCGTGTATCCGGCCTTGAGCATCCCCACGGCCATGACCATGTCGATCTCGTCGGCGCCGCTGGCGCAGCAGTACTCCGTCTCCGCGACCTTTGCCTCCGTGCTCATGGCGCCGAGAGGAAAGCCGACCACGGCGGCCACCTTTACGTCGCTGCCGGCGAGCTCGCGCTTGGCGAATCCGACGAAGCGCGAATTGACGCATACGGCGAAAAAGTCCCATTGACGCGCCTGAGCGCAGAGGAGGCGGATATCGTCCGGCCCTGCCTGTGCGCTCAGATTCGTATGGTCTATATACTTATTTAATGATCTCGACTTCGACATCGTTCGCAAGTCCCGCGGCATTGCCCTCGTCCGTGTCAACGTGCATCTCGCGCGTGTGAGCGCTTCCGCTGCGGATGAGCACGTTATTGAATATAAGACCTCTGTCTCCTTCGATCTTTACGCTTACCATCTGCTTGTCGACGACGCCTGCTTCGGCAGCCTGCTCGGCGCTGAGATGGATGTGGCGCAGAGCGATGATGACGCCCTTCTGGAGCTCGAGCTCGCCCTTCGGTCCGATGATCTTGCAGCCGGGAGTGCCGTCGAGCTTGCCGCTCTCTCTTACGGGAGCCTTGAAGCCCATCGTTCTGGCGTCCGTCGCGGAGATCTCGATCTGGGATTCGGCGCGGACAGGTCCGAGTATCCTCATCTTAGCGCTGCTCTTGGGTCCTACGACTTCGACCTGCTCTTCGGCAGCGAACTGTCCGGGCTGGACGAGATCCTTCTTCTTCGTGAGCTGGTAGCCTTCTCCGAACAGGACCTCGAGGTCTGCCTGGGAGAGGTGAACGTGCTTGTTGGAAATCCCTACGGGTACAGTATAAGCCATTTTTATCCTCCTTATATGACGGCGGTCTTCCGCCTTGTTACCATTTTAACGCATAAACGCCGCTGCGCGTAAAAGAATTTCGCGCAGTTGGAGCGTCATTCCTTTACCCAGGAGATGTACGGGAGATTCCTGTACTTCTGGTCGATGTCGAGGCCGTAGCCGACGATGAACTTATCCTCGACCTCAAAGCCGATATAGTCCGCCTTTATGTCCGCCGTCCTGCGCGACGGCTTGTCCAAAAGCGTGCATATCCTGAGCGAAGCAGGTTCGCGCTTGAGCAGGTAGCCCTTGAGATACGCGAGCGTGAGCCCCGAATCCATTATGTCTTCTATTATAATGACGTTCTTGTCGCGGATATCGGAGTCCAGATCCTTAAGTATGCGGACGACGCCGCTGGACTTGGTCGAACCGCCGTAGCTCGAGACGGACATGAAATCTATCTCCACGTCGAGATCGATCTTTCTCATGATGTCCACCATGAACGGAACGGACCCCTTAAGGATACCGATGAGCAGCACGTCCTTTCCCGCGTAATCGCGGGTTATCTGAGCGCCGAGCTCCGCGACGCGCGCGGCTATCTGCTCCTGCGTGAGCAGTATCTCCGACAGATCGTATTTCTTTTCAGCCATTTATGCCTCCGGTCCAATGTACCTGCTGATCTCTGAGAGAAGCTCGTCCGCGCCCGTCTTCTTAAGAGCCGAGACGGGTATCAGAGAGTCCTCCTCCGTAAGCCCGAGCGTCCTGCGGATTACCGCCAGACTCCTTGAAAGCTCGTTTTTTGACAACTTATCGGCCTTCGTCGCGGCGACGATGCCGGAAAGTCCGTAGTAGCGCAGATATTCGTACATCTGCACGTCCTGCGCGGTCGGTTCGTGACGGCAGTCGACGAGCTGGACGACCTTGCGGAGGTTCGGGCGCGACGAGAGGTAATCCTCCATCATGCGTCCCCAGTCCCTGGACATCGATCTCGGGACCTTTGCGTAGCCGTAGCCCGGAAGATCGACGATCCTCCAGGCTCCGTCGACGTCGAAGAAATTGATCAGGCGCGTCTTGCCGGGGCTTCCGCTCACCTTCGCAAGAGCCTGACGGCCCGCGAGAAGATTTATGAGCGAAGACTTTCCGACGTTGGAGCGCCCCGCGAAAGCGATCTCCGGGAGGCTCTCGTCGGGATAGCTCTTCTTCCCCGCGGCGGAAGTGAGGAACTCCGCTCTGGAGATCTTCATGCGAAGACCTCCGCGACGGCGTCGTCTACGTCTCCGATCAGAACGAATTCGAGATCGTTCCTTACCGTCTCGGGGACGTCTTCGAGATCCTTCTTGTTGTCTTTGGGCACCAGCACCTTGCTTATGCCCATCCTGTGCGCGGCGAGGACCTTCTCCTTTATCCCTCCGACCGGCAGTATCTTGCCGCGGAGCGTTATCTCGCCCGTCATCGCGACGTCCTTGCGCACCGGACGTCCGGTAAGAGCGGACATGACCGATACGCACATCGTTATGCCGGCCGACGGTCCGTCCTTCGGGGTCGCGCCCTCGGGGATGTGTATGTGTATATCCTTGGTCTTGTAGAAGTCCTCGGCGATGCCGAACTTAGAAGACCTCGAGCGTATGTAGCTTATGGCGGCCTTCGCGGATTCCTGCATGACGTCGCCGAGCTGGCCCGTCAGCGAGAGCTGCCCGCTGCCGGGAAGCACCGCTGTCTCTATGAACAGCGTCGTGCCGCCGACTATGGTCCACGCGAGGCCCGTGGCGACGCCCGTCTCGTTCTTTCCGAGGAGCTTGTCGAAATGATACTTCTTCTTTCCGAGGAAGCTCTCGAGATCCGAGGCGGTTATCGAATGCCTGCCCGTCTCTCCCTCGACGTATTTCCTGGCGACCTTCCTGCAGAGGTTCGCTATCTCCTTTTCGAGATTCCTGACTCCGGATTCTCTCGTGTAGTCGCGGATGAGCGAGCGTATCGCTGAAGCGTTGATGGATATATTCTTTGAAGTGAGCCCGTTCGCCTTGATCTGCTTGGGAACGAGATACTTCTTCGCTATGCTGAACTTCTCCTCTTCCGTATATCCCGAAAGCTCCAGGACCTCCATGCGGTCGAGCAGCGGTCTGGGGATGGTGTCCGCGGTATTCGCGGTAGTTATGAACATGACGCCCGAAAGATCGAACGGGACCTCGAGGTAATGATCGACGAATTCCCTGTTCTGTTCCGGATCCAACACCTCCAGAAGAGCCGAGGCCGGATCGCCTCTGAAATCGCTGCCGATCTTATCGACCTCGTCGAAGAGGAAGATCGGGTTCCTCTTTCCGCATTCCTTGATCGCTGAGATGACCCTGCCGGGGACAGCTCCTATATACGTCCTTCTGTGACCGCGGATCTCGGCTTCGTCGCGCACGCCGCCGAGCGACATGTGCACGAACTCCCTGCCGATAGATCTGGCGATGGATCTCGCGACGGAGGTCTTTCCTACGCCCGGAGGGCCTACGAGGCAGAGGATCGGGCCCTTGTCGCTTCCCGCGAGCGCTCTTACCGCGAGATATTCGAGTATGCGGTCCTTTACCTTTTCCAGCCCGAAATGATCCTCGTCGAGGATCTTCTGAGCCTTGTGCAGATCTATCTCCGAAGCGTCGGCTTCGTTCCAGGGCAGATCGAGTATCCACTCGACGTACGTCCTTATCACGCCGGCGTCCGGCGCGTTCGGCGGAAGCTTCGACAGCCTGTCGAGCTCCTTCGTGACCTTCTTCGTTATAAGCGGGGAGAGCTGAAGCTCCTCGAGCTTTCTCCTCATCGCGGCGATCTCCTCGTCCGCGTCGGCGTCCTGTCCCAGCTCGTCCTGGATGGCCCTTATCTGCTCGCGCAGGTAGTAGTCCCTCTGGTTCTTGTCCATCTGGGTCTTGACCTTGCTGCTGATCTTGTCCTCGAGGCTGAGTATCTCGGTCTCGCGCGTGAGGTAGCTCACCGCCAGGCGGAGGCGCTCGACGGGATCGATCGTCGAAAGGCCCTTCTGCACGTCCTCCACCTTGATGTCCATGTTGGAGATTATCGTGTCCGCGAGGCGGCCGGGATCCTCGATCTGATCGGCGTTAGGCGTGCTGAGCCCGGGGATCTTCGAGGATCTCTTGATATAATCGGCGAACATGGCGGTGGCGGTGCGCTTGAGCGCGACGAGCCCCGGAGAAGAGTTGTCCGCGGGAGGGATCTGTATGCGCTCCGCGTCGCAGAGGAAATACGGGACCTCCTGTATCATCACGGAGACCCGCGCGCGGTAGAGCCCGTCGGCGAGCACTCTTATGTTGCCGCCGGGCATCTTGAGCATCTGGCGTATGCGCGCCACAGTTCCTACCTCGTAGAGCTCCTTTTCCGTGGGGAACTCCATCTCGGTGTCTCTCTGAGTGACGAGGAACACTATCTGATCGCGCATCATGGCGTTCTCGAGCGCCATTACTGATTTTTCTCTTCCTATATCGAAATGCAGGACCATATCCGGGAACACGACCAGACCGCGCAAAGATATGAGCGGCATTACGGTCTCGCCCGGGTAAGCGTTGTCTCTATTGTTATCTTCCATCGGATTCCTCACCTGCGGCTAAGATACGACGTCCTCCGCCGCTCCGCTCCCCGAAAGGACGAGCGTCGGCTCCGCGCCGTCTATAGTCTCTCTGGTTATGATCACCTTTTCTATGTCTTCGCGCGACGGTATCTCGTACATTATGTCCGTCATGGCCTGCTCGAGTATGCTGCGCAGACCTCTCGCGCCCGTCTTCTTCTCCAGCGCCTTTTCGGCTATGCGCCTGAGCGCCGAGGGCTCGACCTCCAGATCGACGCCGTCGATCGCCAGAAGCTTTCTGTACTGGCGGAGTATGGCGTTCTTCGGCTCGCTTATTATCCTGACGAGAGCGTCGGCGGAGAGCTCCTCGAGCGTTACTATGACGGGAAGCCTTCCGACGAACTCGGGGATGAGGCCGTAGCGGAGGAGGTCCTCCTGCTGTATCTTTTCGAGTATGTGCTTCTCGTCGACCTTGCCGCCCGCGATATCGGAATTGAAGCCGATCGTCTTTTCGCCTATGCGCCTCTGGATGACCTTGTCGAGTCCGTCGAACGCGCCGCCGCAGATGAACAGCACGTTCGTCGTATCGAACTGCAGGAAGTCCTGATGAGGATGCTTGCGCCCGCCCTGGGGAGGAACGTTCGCGACGGTCCCCTCGAGGATCTTGAGCAGCGCCTGCTGCACGCCCTCGCCGGAGACGTCCCTCGTTATCGAGGGATTGTCGGACTTTCTCGCGAGCTTGTCGATCTCGTCGACGTATATTATCCCGCGCTGCGCCTTTTCGATGTCGTAGTCGGCGGCCTGTATCAGTTTGAGCAGTATGTTCTCGACGTCCTCGCCGACATAGCCGGCCTCCGTGAGAGCCGTGGCGTCGGCGATAGCGAACGGAACGTCCAGGAGCCTTGCGAGCGTCTGCGCGAGCAGAGTCTTTCCGCTTCCGGTCGGTCCGATCATCACTATGTTGCTCTTCTGGATCTCCACGTCGTCGTTACCCGACTTTTTGGAGCCTTCGAGCGTCCTTATGCGCTTGTAGTGGTTATAGACCGCGACGGCGAGCACCTTTTTTGCCCTGTCCTGATCTATCACGTAATCCGAGAGTATCTTCGCGATCTCCATCGGCTTCGGAAGCTCGCCCGCGAGATCGAGCGAAGCGGTCTCAGTCACGCGGGAGCGCATCTCTTCGTTTATGATATCGGAACAGAGATTGATGCACTCGTCGCATATGTATACGTCCGGTCCGGCTATGAGCCGCTTGACCATGCTCTGCGGCTTTCCGCAGAACGAACAGCATATCTCTTTCTTTCCAGTAGTCATCATCGTTTCTCCACAACCTTGTCCACTATGCCGTATTCCACGGCTTCAGCGGCGCTGAGATAATTGTCCCTGTCGGTGTCCTTCGCGACCTGTTCGTAGGACTTCCCCGTGTTTTCCGCGAGGATCCTGTTCATCTTCTCCCTGATGGCGAGGATGTGATCCGTGTGGATGCGCAGATCCTCCGCCTGGCCCTGCATCCCGCCGAGAGGCTGGTGTATCATGACCTCAGCGTTCGGCAGGCAGTAGCGCTTCCCCTTCGCGCCGGCCGCGAGCAGGAACGCCGCCATGGAAGCCGCCATCCCGACGCATATCGTCGAAACGTCCGGCTTTATGTACTGCATCGTGTCGTATATCGCCATCCCCGCGGAGATCACGCCGCCGGGGCTGTTTATGTACAGCGATATATCCTTGTCGGGATCCTCGGATTCCAGGAACAGCAGCTGCGCCACCACGAGGCTTGCGGTATCGTCGTTTATCTCTTCGCCGAGGAATATGATTCGGTCCTTGAGAAGCCGCGAATAGATATCGTACGACCTCTCTCCTCTCGAAGTCTGTTCTACAACTATAGGAATCAAACTCATGATCTCTCCCCCTTAACAACATGGCGGGACTCTCAGATCCCGCCGTGTTTTTTACTGATTATATATGCACCCGCTGCTATGCCTGTGCGTCCGGCGTATCTTCCACGTCCTTGAAGCTGGCGTTCGCGTAAACGAGATCGATGGCCTTCTGCATGATGACGTCCATCCTGACCATCTTCGCGTTCTCTCCGCTGCCGATAGCGAGCCTTACCTTGTCGAGCTCCATCTGGTACTGATCGGCCATCTTCTTGAGCTCTTCCTCGAACTCCTCGTCGCTGCACTCGATGCCCTCAGCGGAAGCGACAGCCTTGGATACGAGCCTGCCCTTGATCTTGTTGGTGGCGTCGTCTTCGTATCCGCTGCGGATCTCCTGCTCGGTCTTTCCGAGATACTTGCAGTATTCCTCGAAGGGGATGCCCTGGTAAGCGAGGTTCTGCTTGAACTCCTGAAGGATGCTGTCCATCTCGTTCTCGATCATGACGCGCGGGATATCGAACTCGGTCTTGTCGATGAGAGCCTTGATGGCGTTGTTCTTTCCGTCGTATTCGGCAGCCTTCGCCGCGCTCTCCTTCTTCTTGGCGAGTATGTCCGCCTTGAGCTCTTCGAGCGTATCGAACTCGCTGACGTCCTTCGCGAACTCGTCGTCGAGCTCGGGGATCTCTTCCTTCTTTACCTCTTTGATCGCGCAGTGGAAGACAGCTTCCTGGTCCTGCAGCTTCTCCTCGAAGTATTCCTTCGGGAACCTTACGTTGACGTCCTTCTTGTCGCCGGCCTTCGCGCCGATGAGCTGATCCTCGAAGCCGTCGATAAATGTCTTGGATCCGATGCGCAGGCTCTGGTTCTCGGCCGTGCCGCCCTCGAACTTCTCGCCGTTGCACCAGCCCTCGTAGTCGAGTATGACCGTATCGCCGTTTTCGGCCTCGCGGTCGACGGTGACCATTCTGGCGTTTCTCTTCTGAAGGATCGAAAGCTCGCTGTCGACGTCGGCGTCCGTAACGGTGTGGACCTTCCTCTCGACCTCGATGCCCTTGTAATCCTTGACTTCGACCTTGGGCTCGAGGATGACCGTAATAGTAACGGTGACGTCCTTGCCCTGCTCTATCTTATCCATCCCGAAGTCGGCGTCCTTTACCGCTACGGCGTCGAGATCCAGCTGCTGGAGCGCCGCGCCGTATCCCGTGCTCATGAGGGACTCGATCGCGTCCTCGAAGAATATGCCCGCGCCGTATCTTCTCTCGATTATGCTGCGGGGCGCCTTGCCCCTGCGGAAACCGTCTACGGTAAATCTGTGTCTGTTGGCTTTATACGTCTCGTTGATGGCTTCGGCAAACTCGTCCGCCGTGAACGTCATCTTGAAGACCGCTTCCTTGTTGTCGTTGCTGACTAATACGGGTGTCATTGACAAAAATCCTCCTAAATTCTCTAATATCAAGGCAAGTTAGGATTATATCACAGGCATTTCAAGTTGGCAAGGACGCATAAATTTTTTTACTTGCAAAACATAAAAAGGGGTGCTATCATTCTTGACGTATTTCATAAATGGAGGTTTTATGGAACAGGAAGTTAAATACGCCATAGACAGCAAGGCTACGGCAGACGCCATCTGGACGGATCCGCAGCTCGCGCGTCTTGCCGACCCGTCGACGTCGCAGGCGATCGTGATGAAGGCCGTGTATTTCGACACGAAGGACAGGCTCCTGGCCAGAAACAACATGACACTGCGCGTGCGCGCTGAGGGCGACATGAACATCGCCACCCTCAAGTGGGGCGGCTGCAGCGCCAACGGCTTCCACGAGCGCAACGAGATAAACGTCCCGGTCAGCGAGGACACGTCGTTCATACAGCCTTCCGCGGATATGTTCCGCGGCAGCGAGGAGGGAGAAACTCTGGTAGAGCTTTTGGGGGAAGAGCCTCTTCTCAACCTGCTCGAGACGCGATTCCTGCGCCGCCAGATAAGGCTCACGTACAACGGCAGCCTGATGGAGCTGGCGCTCGACTGCGGAAGCATAATAACCGACGCGGGAGAAGAGCCGATCATGGAGATGGAGATCGAGCTCTACGCCGGCAGCGTCGAAGACGTGCTCGAGCTCGGAGACAAGCTCGCCCGTCAGTACGGGCTCATCGCCGAGGACAGGACGAAATTCGCAAGAGGCCTCGCGATGCTCGAGAAGATTGCTTAGCGGCACATCACATGCAATATGCGGAATAAACACAAGGACGCCCTTTCGGGCGTCCTTGTTCGCCGCTTTCACGCGTATCGATCTTATACCGCGGCTACACTCTTCTGACGAAAGCTCCGCAGGGCGTGTCAGAAGGCTTTCCGTTCTCGGCAGCCTTCCTGCCCCTGACGAGCGTCAGTATCGGCAGACCTTTACCCTTAAGACCGATGAACGCGGAGATCTTGTTCACGTACTGAAGATCCTCGGCCTTGATCTCCCATTCGGCGTCCGGGTCTATGATGACGATATCCGCGTCAAAGCCCGTCGCGATCGCGCCTTTCCTTCCCCAGATGCCGAACGCGCGCGCGGGGCTCTCGCTCAGCGCGTACGCGAGCGTTTCCGGAGCTATGCCGCGCTTAACGCAGCCCTCGCTGAACGCGGCCATGAAGCCGCTCTGTATGCCGCTTATGCCGCCCCATACGTCGAACGGCGTCTCGATCTTGCTTCCGAGGAGCTCGTTGAACTTCTCGTCGTAGGTGCAGGGCGAATGGTCGCTCGCTATGCCGCTGAATACGCGGTCCTTCACGTATCCCCAGAGCTTTTCGACGTCCTGCCCGGGTCTGAGCGGCGGCGCGCATTTGAACAGCGCCCCGTTCTTTATGACATCGTCCTCGGTAAAGGTCAGGTAGTGCGAGCACGTCTCCGCGGTGATCTTGATCCCGGCGGCCTGAGCCTGCTTTACGAGCTCCGCGGCTTCGGGGCAGCTGACGTGACAGATATGCGCGTCGCAGCCGGTCTCCCTCGCGGCCTCTATGATGGCGTACGTCGCCGTGGTCTCGGCAGATACGGGGCGCGAATCCAGGAACGATCTCCAGTCCGTGCGCCCTTCGCGCTTAAGCTTCGCCTCGTTGTAACGGATGATCGACGGATCTTCGCAGTGGAATCCCGCCTTGCCGCCGAAACCGGCGATGATCTTCATCGCGTCGAGCGCCTCGCCGTAGCTCAGCGTGGCATAGTCCGGAGATACCGGTCCGATGAACGACTTGAACGCGACGACGCCGTTGTCCCACAGGCCCTTGAGGTCTCCGAAATTGCTCGGGACAAGTCCGCCCCACAGGCAGAAGTCGACGTACGCGTTCTTGGAAACGCAGTCGAGCTTCGTATTCATGATCTCTGCCGTGGTCATCGCCGGCTCGTTCTGAAGAGGCATATCGATGACCGTCGTATAGCCTCCGACAGCCGCGGCTTTCGTGCCGTGCTCGTAATCCTCGCGCCAGCAATAGCCCGGATCGTTCAGGTGAGCGTGAGTGTCGACAGCGCCCGGGAAAACGTATTTTCCGGCAGCGTCGATGCACTCCGCGGCCTCGGGGATGACGCCGCTGTCGAGCAGCGCCGCTATCTTGCCGTCCTTGATCGCGACGTTCTGCCTGACGGCTCCGGAAGGCGTGACGACGCATCCGTTAAGTATCAAAAGGTCAAACATATTTATCTTCCTTTCTTTTCCGCATCGGCGTCCGCGGCCGTCGGGACCGACGGCTGAACTGCGGACCGTCCGATGTATTCCAGCATGTTCCGCGAGAAGTACCTCTCGCGCGCGTCCTCCGGGATCTCCAGTTCATCGAAGATCGCGTGATCCTTGCCGAGGAACGACTGCGCGGTCCGGACGTCGTAGCCCGTCCGCATATCGGTCCCGTACATTATCCTGTTCGCGACGTCGATCTCGCAGCTGAAAAGCTTTCTGAACATCTCCGTCCGCGAATAGCCCTTCGCGCCCGGCGTGGCGTCGAAGTAAAGCTCCGCCGTCGTCCTGCCCTGGTTCCTGCAGTTGTTCCACTTCGCGAGAAGCCCGATCGCTTCGTCGCACCACGGCCAGCCGACATGCGCAAGGCAGAACCTAAGCCCCGGCACCTGCAGAAGCTTTTCGTATCTGATCGGACGGCAGTATTCCGACACTGCCGGACCTATAAGGATGCCGCAGTGGAACGTAACGGGCCGCCCCGTCTCCGATATCTGCTCCCATGTTTTGAGCACCGCGCTGTCCGCCGGGTCGTAGCCTATGCATATGGCTTTAAAGCCGGCTATCCCCGCGGCCGCGGCCGCGTCGATCTGGGAGGATACGTCGTCCTCCGTCGGATCGATATGAAAGAACGGAACTATCTCGCCGTGCGCTCTTTGAAATTCCAGAACGCTTTCGAGCCGCTCCTTCCAGGGGAGCTTCCTGCCGGCGCCGTCGACCGCGCCGGGAGGGAGCGACAGCAGCAGAGCGCCTTCAAGGCCTGCCGCTCTAAGATTATCGTAAAACGCTCCCGTGTCGTCGTCAATGCCCGCCTGATGCACGTGATTGTCGAACATCTTCATACGCATTTCTTCCGTCGCCTTATACCGGATGAGCCTGCTGATATTTGATGTATTCGGCGATACCTTCCCGCATGGTCACCTTCGGCTCGTAGCCGAGATCGCGCATGGTCTCGGAGATGTCGAGCTCTCCGCAGACGTCGTAGCCGAGCGTGCCGTCTCCGACCTCGAATACCGAATCGGGAAGGAGCTCCTGCAGTATGTCGAGCGCCTCTCCGAACGTCGGATGGCCGCCGCTCGTCGCGTTGTATACCGCAAGATCGCTGATCCTCGAACCGTCGACCATGCATGCCTTTACGGTCACCTGAGCGACGTCGTCCACGTGGATGAGCTGCAGACACTGATCTCTGCCGTGCTCGCTGATGAACGGCCTGCCGGAAAGAGCCGCGTCGATCGGTCCCTGGATCGTCTCTGAGGTGATCCTTCCGGGTCCGTATACCTCGCCTACGCGGAGCGAGACGCATTCCATTCCGTATTTGTGGTTGTATACGCGTCCCATCATCTCGACGAACACCTTCGTTACGCCGTAGGGAGTCTCCGGTCTTTGGATCGTGTCGTTCTTTACGAGTCCCATCCCGATATTGCCGCAGGAATCTTCCGAGCTGAAAAGGACGACTCTCTTTATGCCGGTCATCCTCGCGGCCTCGAGGATGTTCATGGTGCAAACGACGTTTGAATGCACCGTGGACATCGGAGCCTTTACGGACATGGGGGGATGCGACTGTCCGGCTATGTGGATGATCCTGTCCACCTTGTTCTCTTCGATTACGCTGACGATCCTGTTCATGTCGCAGAGCTCGCCGTACGCGAATATATGCCTGGGATCCGCAAACGGCCTCATGTGATCCCTCATGAGATCGACGACTGTATGCCCTTCCTTAAGAAGATCCCTAACGACTCTGCGCCCGATAAAACCGGCGCCTCCCGTGATCAGTATATTCATAACATCTCTCCTTACAGGGATGCCGGCCCTTCCGCGGATCGCGGCCGGCCGGCATCATCCGACAACTGTTTAACTAAAGCATCACGTCTCCGGAATTCGGACCGAGAGTCTGTCCGCAATACGTATCGCCGTCCGGGCTGGACGCGAGGAACAGCACGCTGGGCGCGATCTCGAACGCCTCTTCCTGTCTTCCGAGAGGAAGTCCCTTCTTGTCGCTCTCGATCGTGTCAGCGAAGTTGAGCGTCGTCATGGTGGTCATGACGGGTCCGGGCGCTACGCTGTTGACGAGAACGCCTCTGGTGCTGACGGCGCGGGCGAGCGACTTTGTCATCGCTATGATAGCGCCCTTGGACGCCGCATAGTGGACGAGCTCCGCCGAGCCCTTCTGTCCGATCTGCGAAGAGATCGTGATTATCCTTCCGTATTCCTGCTTGAGCATGATGGGAAGGACCTCTTTGATGCAGTACCACGTGCCGTGAAGGTTGACGTCTATGATCCTGTGCCAGTCCTCGTTGGTAACGTCCTCGACCTTGATCCTCTGCAGTATTCCTGCGCTCGTGACGAGTATGTCTATCCTGCCGAACTCGTCCATCGCTCGCTTTACGAGAGCCTGCACCTGATCGTACTTGGTAACGTCGGTCTGCACGGATATCGCCCTGCGGCCGTACTTTTCAGCCATGCGCTTTTCGATCTCCAGGGATTCCTCCGGATTGTCAAAGCAGGTGAACACGACGTCCGCGCCTTCTCTGCAGAAGATATCGACGACCTCGAGTCCGATGCCTGTGGACCCTCCGGTGACGATCGCTTTCTTTCCTTCTAATCTCATCTTCTTCTCCTTTTCCTATCTTCGGGCGCCGAGAGGCAAAAGCATCTTTCCGCGCCCGGGCTGCGCCGTGATCTTTCCGTTCTCGTACACGGTCTCGCCTCTGGAGATCGTGCGCTTGACGGCGCCCTTAAAGCTTCTGCCGAGATACGGGCTGAACTTCTGCCTGTCGAGCATGTCCTCTTTTTTCAGGACGAACTCTTCGTTCAGATCGACGATCGCGAAGTCGGCGTCGAAGCCGACCGCGATATCCCCCTTTTGCGGATACAGATCGTACAGCTTCGCGGGATTCATGGACGTAAGCCTCGCTATCGTCTCGAGCGGTATGCCGCGCTTGTGATAGCCTTCCGTAAGAAGGACCGAAAGCGTGGACTGGCCGACAGAAAGCCCGCCGAATACCGTTTCCGAGATCGGCCACGCCGAGTGATCAGACCCGATCGTATCGATATCTCCGTCTCGGACGGCCTCCCAAAGCTCGTCGATACAGCGCTGCGGACGCATCGGCGGCGAGCAGGTACACCCTCCGAGACAAAGCATATCCTGGATCGAAAGCGCAAGATAATGCGGGCACGTTTCCACAGTGATCCTGACGCCGCGGGCTTTTGCTTCCCTGACCGCCTCTACGGTCTCTCTGCAGCTCGCGTGACATATCTGGACCCTCGCGCCTGTGATCTGGGCAAACGCCGCCGCGCGCCTGACCGACTCCGTCTCCGACAGGATCGGTCTCGACGCCTCGTAATCCGCGAGCGTCGTGCGCCCTTCGGCCGTGAACTTTTCGCGCAGATAAGAGCAGATGTCCTCGTTCTCCGCGTGAAGGAGCATGACGCTGCCGAGCTCCGAGATCCGGTCGAGCGCGCGCAGCAGCGCCCTGTCCTGAATGTAGCCCATGGGGCTCTTTGACATGAACGCCTTGAACGCTATCGCGCCCCATTCGTCCATTCCCTTTATCTCGTCGATGTTATCGTCGTTGACACCGCCGAGTATGGCGTAATCGATAACGGCGTGCTTTTCTTCCGCCCTGCGCTTTTCCTCAAGCGCCGCGGCGTTCGTCATCTCCGGTATGTTGCTGATCGGATGATCAAGAAATGCCGTTACGCCGCTGGCGGCTACCGTGCAGGACCCGGTATAGATACCTTCCCTGTGTTCATATCCGGGCTCGTCGAAGTGGCAGTGCGCGTCGATCAGTCCCGGAAATACGTGCAGCCCTTCGGCGTCGATGACGCTTTCCGCAGTATCCTCCTCGGGGATGACGTCCATCACCCTGGCTATCTTTCCGCCGGATACAGCGATGTGCCAGGGAAAGACACCTTGCGCCGTTACGACTTTGCCGTTTTTGATTATCAGATCGTATTTCATGGTTAGTCCTTAAAACTTCGAGCTCTACGGGCCTGTGTCTATTTCTTCTCGAACGGCGTTCCGATAAGGAACTGCTTGCCCATATTGGTCTTCGTCATCAGGAGATAGTATACGAGCGCGGTCGGGATGATGCAGCTGTACCACGCGAGCCTCGTTTCGACGAGAGCGATAACAGCGCCCACCGCTATGGAAATGATCGCCGCCATATTGATCCCGCTGATCGGTCCCTTTTCATCGTAGAGCATGTTGATGTCCAGTTTCTTTTTGCGGAGGAAATAGTAGTCCGTGACCATTACCGCGAAGATGGGTCCGAGGAAGCAGGAATAGACTCTGATGAACAGGTTGAGGCCTGCCGCGGATTCCGCGGTAACGAGCTTCCAGGGCATGACCAGTACGGAAGCTATGCCTATGACGATCAGAGATCCCTTATATCCCAGGGGCTTGATCGCGTCCATGAGGACGTATACGGGCGGCACGAGGTTGTTCAGTACGTTGGTCGTGATCTGAGCGAAAACGATGAATACGAGCGTGAGGATAAGGAGGACCTTGTTCTCGATAGCGCTCGTGAAGACCGTGATCGGGTCGGCCGCGCCGGTAGCTGCCGTTACGATCAGGCCGGTGAGACCCATGAACATGAACGCCGGTCCTATAGCGAGCCAGTAGATGCAGCCCATGACAGGCTTCTTGCCGTCCTTCTTGTACTGGCGGGAAAGGTCGGATACGTTCAGCATCATCGTGCTGTACTGTCCTACGAAAGCAACGGATCCGCTCCAGAACGCGAGGCCCCAGGAGCCCTTGATGTCAATGACGTTTGCCTGAAGCGCGACGCCGTATTTAGTTACTGTCGAATAGAACATGTAGATGAGTGCGATTATGATGCAGACGGAACCGACGTCTTCCAGCCACTTGATCCCCTTGAATCCTGTTATAGAGAGGACCAGCTGAAGGATCGTGAATCCGATGTAGCATACCGCGATGTTCTGAATGCCGAACAGCGAATACAGTACCGCGTTGATCGCCTCGGCGCCTACCCAGGTCTGGAAACCGAACCAGACGACAGCGGGAAGCGCGCGGATGATCCCCGGTATCTTCGCGCCCTTTATACCGAAGGCGGCTCTGAGATAGATGGTGTACGGGATACCGTATCTGTTTCCTGCGTCACCGTTCAGGACGAGTCCTATGGCGATGACGACGGTGCCGACTATAAGTGCGACGATTATCTGGGTAAGGTTGAGAGAGCCTACCAAGCTGGAACCGACGGTAAACGCGGATATCGCGATACATCCGCCGATCCACATGGCGAAATAAGACAGATTCCCGAATATTCGGGTCTCCAGTGGCTGTAAGCTTTCGCCTACGCTTTTGGTTTCGACTTCGTTGCTCATTGTTTACCTCCTTTATAGCGTTATAAAGATGATTGCTTTGCCGGCAATTGAATGATATTAAAAAAAACCTGCTTTGTTAATATTATGCAACTTGCACAAACCGCAGGAGGTCAGCTTCGGAGACGCGTTAGCGTTTCTAATGCGCGAAGCTGTTTATAAAATCTAACTTGTGCTTTTTGCACAACGCTCAGGCCCGTTTTTTGTATAAATAATTTACTTTCAAACGGCCTGCGATATAGTAAGATAGAATAAATCAATGCTTTCCCACGATACTGAGCACACATTTTCGATATGTGCAGAGGTGTGAAATGTCTGTAAAGGTACACTGGCTGACGGAGAACGCCTCCGCGGCAAAACTTATAAATAATGTAGACGCCGCCGCTCTCGAGACGGACGTCTGCGGCATCAACTACATATCAGACCTGAGAAACGGCGGCAATCTCCGCACAAGGGACCTCGTCCTTCTCGATTCCTCCACGCTGAAGACGATGAACGGGAAGACGTCCAGGGCCTTCTTCGGCAATCTCGTCGACCGCAGATGCTCCTGCGTCGGCATCCTGAACGCGGACCAGATCCCGAGGCAGTCGGTCTTCATAAAGGCTTCGGAGGAGTTCGACATGCCCGTGCTCTGCTTCGGAAACCAGTATTCGATGAGCGACATAGCGGATAACCTGTACAGGGCCATAATCTCGTCGGAGACCGAAAGCATCCTAGTTCCCGCGACCGACAGGCGAAAGGACGCGCCTCATGACACGAACGCGTTCGTGGAAAAGATACTCATGAACGAGAACGCCAATCCTCAGGAGATCAAGATGCTCTGCCATCTGTACGGTTTCGATATCAGCACCCCCAGGATATGCTTCGTCATACAGCCGGAGATCCCCGAGGACGGAGGCGCGTCGCAGCAGATGAAACACGTGCGGTCGCTTATAAGGGAGGCCGCCGGCAGCGCTACCGACAATAATCCGTTTCGCATCTTTTATATGCAGTACCTGAACAATCTTATACTGTTCGCTTTTCACAACTCGTTCGCGACGCAGTCCACAGCGCTCGATTCCGCGAAGAGGATGGCTATCGACGTCGCCAAGACCCTTATCAATACCGATATCCGGTGCCACATAGGCATAAGCAAAGCGTGCACCGGCTGGGAGACGATACGTCTGTGCTTTACGCAGGCGCTCCAGGCGCTGGAGCTCGGGAGCCGCATGCATCCCGAATGGACCGTGTACTCATACCGCGACGACGACGTGTACCAGTTCCTGATCAACAATCTCAGCCGCGACATGCTAGTAAGCTTTTATAACGAAAGCATCCGGCCCCTCGCCGATTACGACAGGGCCAACAACACGGACATGCTCTCGACGCTGCATATGTACTTCGAGTGCGGAAGGAGCCTCACGCAGACCGCGGAAAAACTGTTCATCCACAGAAACACGATGCTGTACAGGATGGAACGGATACAGCAGATACTCGACGTGGACCTTAAGAGAACGAACGAGAGCTTCAGGATACAGCTCGGCCTTTACATAATGCATCTGATCCAGCTTCCCGACTGAGCGGCATAAACAAGCTTTCCGGCGCCGGGACGTCAGCGGCGGATCAGACGACAATCCGATACTTACCGCTTTTAAGAAAACAATACAGAAAGGATCGCCTATGGAAGTTCAGATCAAATACATGACATGGATGGAATTCGCGGAAAGGAAGAAGACCACAGACACGCTCATAATACCCTCCGGGGCCGTGGAGGTCTACGGACCGCATCTTCCCCTGGGCTGCGACATATTAGTCGCGGAGAAGATCGCGTGCCTCGTGGCCGAAAAGGCCGGCGCGCTGGTATCTCCGTTCCTCGAGGTCGGAAATTCCCATCCGCTCTACACGTTCCCGGGCACCGTCTATTGCCGTCCGGAATCGCTCAAAGCTGTCTACCGCGACATCTGCGAAAGCTATATCCACTGGGGCTTCAAAAGGCTCCTGATATTAAACACGCACAGGAACAACGCGTTCCCGCTCGACGATCTGATGATGGATCTGCAGGACGAGTACGGCGTCAGGTGCGCGTCGGTCCCCTGGTGGCAGTTCCTGCCGTCGATAACGTCCGACATATACGAGTCGGAGATCCCCCAGAACCACGCCAGCGAATCGGCCACGTCGGTAATGCTCTACCTCATGCCCGAGC
>JAEEVI010000040.1 GCA_016287035.1 Bacillota bacterium | reverse complement strand
GAAGAAGAACGGAAAGGAGCTGCCATTATGAAGAGCATAACGAGCGTCTACAAGATCGGGCAGGGGCCGTCGAGTTCCCATACCGTAAGTCCGTACCACGCCGCGCAGGTATTCGGCGCGCGCTATCCGGACGCGGACCGGTATCAGGTGACGCTGTACGGATCTCTCGCCTTTACGGGCGAGGGACACGGGACCAGCAAGGCTATCAGTGCGGGGCTCCCCGGCGCGGAGGCCGTGTTCGACAGGGACACGACCGATCTTCCGCACCCCAACACGATGCTCTTCAAGGCGTTCAAAAACGGAAACGAGATCGCGTCGGTCCGCATGTTCAGCATCGGCGGAGGATCGATCCGCATAGAGAACGAAGCCTCAGCGGAAGACAAGGAGGTCTATCCGCAGAAGAACTTCTCGGAGATACTTACGCTGTGCAATCAGGAGAACATAAGCCTGCTGCAGCTGATATACATACTCGAAGGGCCGGAGCTGAGGGAATACCTCAGGACCGTCTGGCGCGCGATGCAGGACGCCGTGGAGCGCGGCATACGCGAGGACGGCGTTCTTCCCGGAGGCCTCGGAGTCATAAGAAAGGCCAAGAGCCTCTACGACAAGCGCTGCTACAACGAGAGCTCCGACGTTACGATGAACAGGCTCATAGCCTCGTACGCCTACGCCGTGAGCGAAGAGAACGCGATGGGCAACGTCGTCGTGACGGCCCCGACCTGCGGGAGCTGCGGAGTCATCCCCTCGCTCATGTATTACATGCAGCACGACAGGGGCTTCCCCGAGAACGAGATACTCGACGCGCTGGCCGTAGCCGGGCTCTTCGGAAACGTCATAAGGACGAACGCCAGCATTTCCGGCGCCGAATGCGGCTGTCAGGCCGAGATCGGCAGCGCCTGCTCGATGGGCGCCGCGGCCGTCGCGACGCTTTTCGGACTGAGCGTGGACCAGATCGAATACGCCGCCGAGATCGCGATGGAACACAACCTCGGTCTCACGTGCGATCCGATCGGAGGGCTCGTGCAGATCCCCTGCATCGAGCGGAACGCCGTCGCGGCCATGAGGGCGCTCAGCTCCGTCAACCTCTCGAGATTCCTGTACGAGACGCGCAAGGTCTCGTTCGACGAGGTCGTGACCACCATGTACCGCACCGGTCTGGATATGAACGAAAAATACCGCGAGACCTCACACGGAGGCCTCGCGCAGATCTACAGAGAACGCTGACAGCGGCGCCGGGTCACATGCCCGGATCCGCAGTGTACTTCGGAAGAGATCCTTCGGCATTGCGCACGTACTGCTCCGCGGCGCGCGCGTTTTCGAGGATCTCTTCTTTCGTAAGGTCGCGCACGACCTTCGCCGGAGAGCCCATAACGAGGACCCTCGGCGGTATCTTCTTTCTGCCCGCGACGAGCGAGCCTGCCGCGACCATGCTCTCCTCGCCTATGACGCATCCGTCCAGCACGATCGCGCCCATGCCGATCAGCGCGCCGTCCCCGACGGTGCAGCCGTGAAGGATCGCGCGGTGGCCAACCGTGACGTTCTTCCCGATCGTCACAGCTTCGTGAAGGACGCAGCCGTCCTGTATATTCGTGCCCTCCCCTACGCGTATCGGGCCTCCGTCGCCGCGTATGACGGCGCAGTGCCACACGGAGACTCCTTTTCCGAGGCTCACGTCGCCGGTTATCCTCGCGCTGTCCGCGACATATATATCGTTCATGGTCATTACCTCAACCTCTTTTGCTTTCTCGCGCTCTCGTCCCAGTTTCTGTTCTCGCACCAGTACACGATCCCGTCGGTGACGTCGTACACCATTGATACGACCGTCGGGCAGACCTCCTGCGAGACAGCTCTCAGTATCCCGAAGCACTCCCCGGCGCTGAAGTCGTCCGGAGCGTTCTTCAGCATCTCCTCCGCGGTATGATACCTGTCCCAGCCCATCCACGGATGCGTCTCCCGGTCCTGCTTGAACGGCGAGAAGTTCGTTAATATCTTGTATTCCGGCCTTTCGTAATAGAGCGCGCCCTGCCCCGGCACTATGTGCAGCACGTTGCCGTCCGCGTCGGACAGCGCGGACATGAACGTGACGCCCGGCACGCTGTACACCGGCCCGGACTCCGCCGCCCGGCGCACCTGCTGCAGCGTCCTCTTCTGAAGAAGCAGATCGATGTCCAGCATGATGACGTTCTCGCCGTCTCCCGCGGGATCGCTCCTGCCGTCGAACGGCCAGCACGTCGGCATCCCGACGAAATCGCCCCGGGAATTCGCGCCGAACAGGGGCATCCAGCCCTCGCCCGCGTCGTTTATCTCTATGAATACGCCGTCGTCCGTCGCCCGGATCCGGTGCTCCATCCCGAGCAGGTCCAGATTCCAGCCCACGATCGTCTTCTTTCTGTTTACTACAAGGCTAGTGCACATTATATAAACAGTATATAACAAAAAGACACGGATGTACCGTGTCTTTTACTTGTGGTTGCGGGGGAGGGATTTGAACCCTCGACCTCCGGGTTATGAG
>JAEEVI010000039.1 GCA_016287035.1 Bacillota bacterium | reverse complement strand
CACATATATACCATGACGGTGACGGTGTCCTGCCCGCCGCCGAGGATGCGCGTATACTTGGCGCGCGCCGAGGGGTCGACGCTCTGATCGAGGCTGGCATAGTTCTGCGTCGAGGTCCAGCCGGAGGAATAGCCGCCCGCGGACTGGCTGAACGAGCCGGAGGACTGCTGAGTCATGCCTCCGAGAAGACTGCCGATGTCGAGGCCGCCGAAGGGCGAGGCCGACTGCGTCTGCTGCGTCGTCTGCTGGAGCATCTGGGACTGCTCGTAGCCGGAGAGGAGCTGCGTGAGGTCTCCGAGGCCGCCCGTCTGGCCGCCGACGTCTACATTGCCGGAGCCGCAGAGCCTGGGCCTGAGGATAAAGAAAGCGACGATCAAGATTATGATGATGAGGATCGGGCTCATCCTTCCGGCGCGGGCGCGGGTCACGTTGCTGCCCGTGCTCTGCTGTGTCGTGCCGGTCTGAGGCGGGGTATAGCCCGGTCTTCTCCCGGCGTAGCCGCCCTGATGCCCGACGGGGCCGGTGCCCTGGGCGGAGCCGCGTCTGCCGATGGAGTTCCCGGTGCCGGTGGCGCCGCTCGGGCGGCCCTGCGGCCGGTTCTGCGGTCTGTTGTTCTGATTCATGTTTTACCTCCCGTCCGCGCCGTCAGGCGCCGATTGGATCTGTATTTTCCGCGGATTGCTCCGCAAGCCTCTTGACGAATTTCTCCTCGTTGCGCTTGTATGCGCGGTTGCGCAGCGAGAAGTAGCATATGAGCTGCGCCGCTATCGTCAGCACCCACGATATCGGGTACGACGCGTACAGGACCTCCAGCGTCTTATGCGCGGCGAAGTACGTGTATATGTAGACCACCCTGAAGCCGCATATGCCCGCCAGGGTGATGCAGGTCGGCAAGATACTGTACCCCAGACCTCGCATGACGCCCGTCATCATATGCTGCATGCCGTTTGTGAAGTAGGCCACGCCGAGTATGATTATACGGATGCATCCGGCGGCGATGGCCGCCTCCTCGGAGGTGTATATGCTGACGAGCTGGCGCCGGAACAGGACGGTTATCCCGCCCAGCACCGTCGCCACGATGAATTCCATGAGCAGGCACGTCCGCACGGCGGAGCGCGTCCTCGGATACTTGCGCGCGCCCATGTTCTGGCTGACGGAGGCGACGGCAGACTGGTTCATCGCGTCCATGGATACGAAGAGGAAGGCCTCTATGTTCGCGGCCGCGGCGTTGCCCGCCATGGTCATGTCGCCGAAGTAGTTTATCGAGGACTGGATGAGTACGTTGGATATCGAGAAGAGCGAGCCCTGGATGCCCGCGGGAAGACCGATGCGGATGATCTCCTTGAACGCCGTCCACGAGAAGCGGAGCGGACGGAGCACGAGGCGGCATATCGTCTTGGACTTTATGAGGCAGCGGAGCGTCAGCACGCAGGAAACGCACTGGCTCATGACCGTCGCTATGGCGACGCCGGCGACGCCCATGTGGAAGACGATGACGAAGATGAGGTTCATACCGACGTTCAGCACGCCCGCGATGGAAAGGAAGTAGAGCGGTCTGCGCGAGTCGCCCACCGCGCGGAGCACCGCGCTGGAGAAGTTGTAGAGGATCATTATGGGCAGGCCGCAGAAATAGATGCGCAGATAGAGCTTGGCAAGCGGCAGGACCGTCTCGGGCGTTCCCATCGCCTGAAGCAGCAGCCCGGAGATCAGTATGCCGGCGATGCCGAATATCACGCCGCCTATGATCGCGACGATGACGGTCGTCTGCACTGCGTCAAGCAGGGCTTTCTCGTTTTTCGCGCCGAAGTAGCGGGAGACGAGGATGTTCGTGCCTGTGCCGAGGCCCATGAGCACGTTTAGTATCAGCGCGACGAGCGCGCCGTTGGAGCCGACTGCGGCAAGGGAGAGCTCCCCTGCGAATCTGCCGACGACGATGAGGTCGGCCGCGTTGAACGCGAGCTGCAGCAGGCCCGACAGCAGCAGCGGGATGGCGAAGGATACAAGCTTTCCGAAAAGCTTGCCCTCGCTCATGTCTATTTCGTAAGATCTCTTCATAATTCGTTGCCCGTCATGCCGCGGCGCCGCGGCGCGTCGGGACCCTTCTTTCCCATTGTAAATGTTATATAATAAGTTAGTATAACTCTGTTTTATCCAAATGTAAATCTCTCTCGAGCCCTTCCGATAAACTTTTTTTCTGCGTTGCCGTGCGGCTTTTCTTCTGCTATAATCATTTCATTATTTGACTTAAAATGCCAAAAACGGTACGGAGGCGCGGTATGTACGAACTTATACGGGCCGGTGAGCGGACGTGGTATATAGACGCTCCCGCGAAAATGGGAGTGTTCGAGCTCGGCGGCGGCGAAGTATGTCTCATAGACACCGGCAGCAGGGGAGACGGAGAGGCCGTCCTGCCGCTGCTGGAGGAGCGCGGCTGGAAGCTGCGCGCCATATTCAACACGCACGCGCACGTCGACCACATAGGCGGCAACAGATACCTGCACGAGCGGACGGGCTGTCCCGTATACGCCCCTCCGCTGGAGAGCTTTTTCGCGGAAAACCCCGGCATCGGCCTGTCCATACTCTTCGGCGCGACCGTCCCTGACGAGCTCCGCGGAAGGTTCTTTACGGCGGAGGGCTGCCCGGCTCTCCCGTTCGGGGAGCTTCCGGAGGGGCTGGAGGCCGTCCCGCTGCCGGGCCACAGCCACGACATGTACGGGTTCAGAACGGCGGACGGAGTCATGTTCCTCGCCGATTCGCTCGTCAGCGGAAAGACTCTCGACAGGTATCATATCAGCTTCGTTTTCAACGTCGGCGCGTATCTTGAGACGCTCGGGAAGGTAGGGGATATGAGAGCTTCGCTCTTCGTCCCGTCCCACGCTGACGCCGCGGAGAAAATAGCCCCGCTCGCGCGTAAAAACGCCGACAAGACTTTTGAGATCGCCGACGTCATCCTTGAAGCCTGCCGCGAGCCCGCCGGCTTCGAGGAAGTGCTCCGCGCCGTATTCGGCAGGTTCGGCCTGCGCATGAGCATCCAGCAGTACGTCATGGTCGGCTGCACGGTGCGTTCTTATCTGAGCTGGCTGCGCGACTGCGGCAGATGCGGGATGATATGCGAGAAAGACCGCCTTTTATGGCGCTCGGTGTGACAAGGCGTCCGTGAAAGCGCCGGAAAAAAGAAAAAAAGAGGATAAAGTCGCGCTTTAACTATTGACAGCGTTGAAAAAATGGGATAATCTATAGCCACCTGAACATATTTGAAATTGACAATTGAATATGCTGCATCATGACCCTTCGACTGTGTGAGGCAGCCGTGGGGATGAGGGAATCCAGCGAGAATCTGGAACATTGCACGTTGCCGTGAGTGCATGAGGCCGTCGTTCGCGGAGTGATCCGGCCATTGCGGGAAGACCGTGAGAAGGTAGAATGACGGGCGCAGGGGCGCAGGCCCCCTAATGCATGTAGTCGGAAGACCTATGGTGATCGAGAACGGAGAGCCCCGCAAGGGGAAGGACGTATTTTTTGTGCGCGAAACAACCGGGCGTAATGGGACGTATTTGAGAGGTATGTCTTATTACGCCCGTTCTTAATTTCAGATATTTTGGGGGATGAAGAGCCATGCCGGTCGATCCAAAGAGGAAAAAGACGCTGTCGGACAAAAGCGTGAGCAGGAAGCTCCGCGAGAGCGGGAGAAAGCAGCTCGAGGACGAGTTCGCCCTGAAATTCGCTTCCGTCAGCGACGGGGAGCTCTATGAATACGTCAAGGAGCAAAAGCGTCTGCTCGGGAAGAAGATGACCCGCGCCAATACGGTCGGGTACGCCTATCTCGTAAAAAGGCTCGGCCCGTGGGACGTGTTCATGGGGCGCATCGGCCGTGAGCTCGCCGAGGAAGCGCAGATTCCCGAAAATAAAGAGAAAGACGGAGAACAGGGATGAAGATAAAGGAAAACCGCGCGCTCAGCTTCATAGCCGTCGCGATAGTATATATCATCGCCGCGCTCGCGGGCGTCGCGATATACAGGGCGCTCAGCCTGCCCTTCTGGCTCGCGCTGCTCATTGCCGACGTCGGAGCGACGGTCGTGACCTTCATATTCAGTCTCATATTCGAAAACGCCTCCGTCTACGACCCCTACTGGAGCGTCCAGCCCATTTTCATCCGCGCCTGCTTCGCCGCGGGGAGGAGCCTCACGCCGCTCGGCGTGCTGCTGCTTATCGCCGTCTGCTTCTGGGGCGTGCGCCTGACCGCCAACTGGGTCTATACCT
>JAEEVI010000038.1 GCA_016287035.1 Bacillota bacterium | reverse complement strand
CCTTCCCGATCGGCGTGGCGGCCGGCATGGTCCCCTGGGAGATCGGCGCGATATGCCTCATCGGCACGCAGTGCGGCTCCTACCTGCCCTGGGGAACTCACGGATCCACTGCCCGCGCGGTCGTGGAAGCCATGAACGACGGCGCCTGGGCGGACAAGGCCCTCTCGATCAACTGGGGACGGCGGGGACCTTCCGTAGTGGTATACCTCATCGTCATCGTAGTATTCTTCTTCGTATTCAAGAACCACAAGCTCCAGAAGGTCGAGAACGTTGAGCAGGCTCCCCCGCTCACCCCGATCCAGAAAAAGAGCCTCATCATGATCGCGGCGGTCATCCTGCTCGTGGTCATCGTTCCTCTCGCGACGAAGGGCGTAAAGAGCGATCTCGGAAAGTCGCTCGCCAAGATGTGCGACGTAGTTCCCCTCTGCCTCGTAGGCTCGTTCCTTAACATGGTCCTCGGCCTCGGCAACGAGAAGGAAGTAATAAAGAAGCACGTTCCCTGGAACGTCATCTGCATGGTATTCGGTATGGGCATGCTCGTTAATCTCGCGAGCACGCTTGGCGTATTCGACTACCTGGCTCTCATCCTCGAAGGACTCCCGAAGGCGGCGGTCGCTCCCGTATTCCTGCTCATCGCGGGCATCATGAGCCTCTTCTCCAGCTCGCTGTCCGTAGTATACCCGTCAGTGCTTCCGATGGCCGGCATCATGGCCCTCAACTACGGCATCAACCCGGTAATGGCGATGTCCGTAGTAGTCATCGGCGCGGCCACGACGGCTATGAGCCCCCTGTCCTCCGGCGGCGGCCAGATCATGAGCGTATTCAGCGACGATCTCGGCGATACCCAGGAGATGTTCAACAAGATGTTCCTCACCGCGCTGCTCGCGATGGCCGTCCTCTTCGTCCTCGCGCTCGTAGGCGTGTTCGGCATCTTCCACATCTAACGACATGCGGCGGCGCGGCTCCTGCGGGCCGCGCCAGGCATAGATCAGCTATCACTCACGTAACGTTTAAGGAGCAAAGAAATGTCAGAATACACTTTCAAGCCTGAAATGCTGCGCAAGCCCATTTCCGACGCAACACTCGAAAAGCGCTGGGAGCTCGTCCGCGCGAAGATGAAGGAGCAGAACATCGACGCCCTCGTCATCCAGAACGAGATGCGCTACAGGAACGGTATGGTAAGATACTTCACCGATATCGGAAGCCTTTCCAATCCTGTAACGGTCTACTTCCCCATCGACGACGAGATGACGGTCTTCGCCAACGGCGGCGGCCACTCGCTGTCCCAGACACCCGCGTACGGCTGCAGAGGCGTCAAGGACAGGATCGGCGTTCCCATCTTCCCGACCTACGTATACGACCTCAGCACCGCTGACGCCAAGGGCGTCGTAAAGATCGTCAAGGAGCGCGGCGACAAGAGGATCGGCCTCGTAAGGATCGGCTCCATGCTGGGCAGCTTCTATAAGTGCATAACCGAGAGCCTCGCGGGCGAGGTCGAGTTCATCGACTTCACGAACGAGATCGACGAGCTCAAGGCGATCAAGACTCCCGAGGAGATCGAATTCCTCAAGGTCACCGCGGAGCTGCAGGACTACGTGATGGAGGGCATCAAGTGCCAGCTCCGCCCGGGCATCTACGAATACGAGCTCAGAAGCTGGATCATGAAGACCCTCATGGATCAGGGCAGCGAAGAGCAGCTCATCATGATCGGCTCCGCTCCGATGGGCGAGAAGGCGGGACATAAGGCTCACTTCTATCAGAACAGAAGGATCGAGGCCGGCGACCAGATCATGGTCATGCTCGAGCCGAACGGCCCCGGCGGACTCTGGGTTGAGCTCGGCCGCACGTTCATCCTCGGCGAGCCCAGCAAGGACCTCCAGAAGGTCTGGGACGACGCCGTAAAGGCTCAGCACTACACCGCGTCCCTGCTCAAGCCGGGCGCGACCTGCGCTGAAGTCTACGACAAGTACAACGAGTACGTCGTCGAAATGGGCTACGCGAAGGAGACCCGTATCCACGCCCACGGCCAGGGCTACGACCTGATGGAGCGCCCGGGCATCCGCGGCGAGGATCCGATGATCATCCGCCCGAACATGAACATAGCGATCCACCCGACGTTCGCTTACAACGGCGCCTACGCGTTCGCGTGCGACAACTTCCTCACGACGGAGACCGAACCCGTCCGTCTGCACAAGACGCCGCAGACCCTCATGCCTGTCGTATTCTGCTAAGGCGATACAGGCCATCGCCGAGCAGTAAGAGTTCGCCCTGCGCACCTGCCTGCGCAGGGCGATATTAACCAAGAAATGGAGTTATTATGAGCAAGCATACAGTTTTTATCCCCGACGATTTCGACCTGACAGAGACCATGGATAAGATAGCCGACCGCCTCCGCGGCATGGATATCGAAGTGATAAGAGGTCCCAAGACCATTAAGGGCACGAAGCTCAAGTACGATCCGGCCGATTACGAGCGCCTGTTCGGAAAGGCGGAGGTCGCGATGTTCAGTTCCAGGTCGATCTGCTCCAGAGAAGTCATAGAGGCCGCCCCGAACCTCATCGGCATCGTCAACCCGACGATCGGCGTCGACACGGTCGATCTCAAGGCAGCCAGCGAACTCGGGATAATCGTCGGAAACGGCGCGTGCCCCGAGAACTACATAGGCATGGCCGAATCCACCGTACTGCTTATCCTGATGCTGATGTACAAGCCTCTCAAGTCTATGGAGCTCGTCGAGAAGAATCTCCCCAAGCCGACGGAATCCAACCACTGGGCAAGGCTCCTGTGGAAGAAGACCGTAGGTCTGGTAGGCTTCGGAAGGATAGCAAGAGGCATAGCGGAGCGTCTCAGCACATGGGACATCAACATACTCGTGTGCGATCCCTATCTCACCGAGAAGGATATGCCGCCCTACGTCAAGCTCTGCTCGTTCGAGGATGTGCTCAGGAACAGCGATATCGTAAGCCTGCACACCGTAGTTACGGACGAGACCAGGGGAATGATGAGCACCGAGCAGTTCGGTATGATGAAGCCGACAGCGTACTTCATCAACACCTCCAGAGGCCAGCTCGTCGACGAGGACGCCCTCTGCGAAGCGCTCGAAAACAAGAAGATCGCGGGCGCGGCGCTCGACACGTTCCTGCGCGAGCCGCTCCCGATGGACAGCCCGCTGAGGAAGTTCGACAACCTCATCCTGACGCCGCACATTATCGGACACGCGCTCGAGAATCAGCTCGCGTTCCCGGAGGTCGCGGTCAGAAACATCTGCAACATCCTGAACGGAGAGCTCCCCGTCTACTGCGTCAACCCGCAGATAAAGGACAAGTGGCT
>JAEEVI010000037.1 GCA_016287035.1 Bacillota bacterium | reverse complement strand
GATCTCGAGCCTATAGGGAAGCGACATATAATATTCAAGCGTTTTCTGCATTTTTCTCCTCGCTTTCTATGGCATTCTGCCCCATGATCATATGATCACGCTTCGGTCAAATTATATGTGGTGTCATATTCGGTGTCAACAACTTCAGCAGTTTCCTGCTTACGCCCACTAAAAAACCGGGCTTTCGCCCGGCGTTCGATTTAAAGCTTCTTATGCGGCTATCGCCTGATGCTCCCTGCCTCTCAGAGCTTTCTGTTGAGCTTCGCGATGGAAGCGAGCGTCTCTATCTTCATCGGGCAGACGTCCATGCAGGCCAGCGACTTGGAGCAGCTCTTCGCGAAATGCTCTCCGTAGACCTTCAGCATGCCGCTCTCATTTTCCCTGTTCCGCGACGCGGCGAGATAGCAGTCGTTCGCGAAGACCGCGCCGTAGAAGGTCCTTCCGCCTGTATAATTGGGGCAGACCTCCAGACAGAGGCCGCACTTGAGGCACTTCGCCGCGCCGTACTGGTGGCCGTGATCACTGTCATCCGAGGGTCTGTATTCCCCTATAAAGACGTTCGTCTCCTTCAGGCTCTCGTGGATCGCGGAGCGGTCGACGATCAGGTCGCGCACGACCGGGAACTTCCGCAGCGGCCTTATCTCGACCGTGTCGCCTTTAAGGTCCCTGACGAACGTCTCGCAGGCGAGCGCCGGCCTTCCGTTTATGACCATCGCGCAGGCGCCGCATACGCCCTGAAGGCACGAGCACTCCCAGCCGATCCGGCCGGTGGGCCTTCCGTCGATATCCGTTATGTCATCGTTGTAGTTGATGTGATCGAGGACTCCCGCGACGGAGTTCTCCGCGGGGCCGTCGTACAGGAACGTCTCCCAGTATGGCTCGCTCCCGGGCGCCTGTTGGCGCAGCACCTTAACTTTCATAGCTCCTGCCCTCGTCGAGACGCGCGTCGTATCTGCCTTCGCCGAAGGAGATCAGCGTGGCATAGCCGAATTCCTCCCGCGTGTCCGGATAGTCGCTCCTGAAGTGGGCGCCCCGGCTCTCCTTCCTCGCCCTCGCGCATTCCAGCACGGCCCTGGCGAGCGTGAGGATGCCTGTCAGGCTGTAGTTGAAATACGGCAGGACGCTCGCGTCGTAGTTGATCTTTTCGGCGACGGAGAGGTAGTAATCGACCTCCCGTATGCCCTCTTCGAGCTCCTCCTCGCTTCTCGTTATCCCGAGCCGTTTGTTCATCGTCTCCGCGAGCATGCCGCGCACGTACATTACAGGGAAGCGGCTCCCGGTCCTGGCCCTGTCCCTCAGCTTTTCGCTCTCCTCGCGCGCGAAGACCGAAAAATCGGGACGGCCGCCCGGGGAGACCCTTTCCGATACCGCTCTCGCGGCGATCCTCGCGCTGTATATGGCGGCCAGGAGCGAGTTTCCTCCCAGCCGGTTCGCGCCGTGATACATCGAGGCGCATTCGCCTATCGCGAAGAGCCCGCCGGTGTTCGTCTGATGGTCCGAGCGGACCGCGATGCCTCCCATGAAGAAGTGCACCGACGGCTCCACGGGTATCGGCTCGCGGCTGACGTCTATGCCTCTGTACTTCGCGCAGAGGTCGCGCACCTCCGGAAGGCGCTCGTCTATGAGCCCCCGCCCGAGGAACGAGACGTCCAGAAAGACCTGCCGCCCCGCGCTGAAGATCTCGCGCGCCACTATGTCGCGGGTCATGAGGTTTCCCTTCGGCCCGTATTTTTCCTCCATAAAATAGACCCTTTTGCCGTTCTCTTCGTAAAAGAGCCTGCCGCCTTCGCCTCTGGCGGCCTCCGTGATCAGCATGCGCTTCTGCGCCGTTTCGAGCGTCGTGGGATGGTACTGTATGAATTCCAGATCCTTTAGCTCCACGCCCTGCGTAAAGAGCCGCCCCGCGGCGTAGCCGTCGCACTGGGTGGAGCCGGTGGTCTTGCCGAAGAGCGCGTTCTGGCCGCCCGTGGCCATCACGACAGCGTCCGCGTATACCGGCTCGAGCAAGCCGGAAGCTTCGTCGAAGAGCAGCGCGCCGTAGCACGTTCCGTCCTTTATGAGCGCGGAGTGAAAACAGCTGCGCAGCCTTCTCTTTATCGCTCCGGCCGCCTCGAAGCGCCTCGCCTCCATCACGAGCGCCGACACTATCTGCTTGCCCGTGGAGGCGCCGCAGTAATACGTCCTTTTATAGCTCTGGCCTCCGAAGGCCCTTCTCGCGGGTCTTCCGCCTTCGTCCACAGAAAATACCGTCCCGATGCTCTCGAGCCACGAGACGATGTCGCCTGCCTCTTCGCAGAGCCCCTTCACGGCCTTCTCTCCCGCGATATACGCGCCGCCCTTTAAGGTATCCTCCGCGTGACGCGCGGCGCTGTCGCCCTCCTCGGGATCGCCTGTGACCGCGTTGATCCCGCCCGCCGCCATGACGGACTGGGACCGCTCGGAGCAGAAAGGAGACACGAGCTCCGCCTCCATCCCGAGCCGGGCGCATTCGACCGCACAGGTCATTCCGGATATTCCGCTGCCTATGATCAGTACCTTTTTCATACCGGCCCTCCCTGCGGAAGGAACATGGTCAGCTGCCCCCTCAGGACAGCGTACGCGGCTATGCAGAATACGGCGGCAAAGATGATATACACCGCCCGGTCGATCCGCTTTTGCAGCCCGCGGTCGGAGAGCAGGCCGAGCGTTATCAGCGCCTTGGAGAACGAGACGGCCGCGTGGCTCAGCACGACGGCGTAAAAGAGCGGTTGGACGAGCAGTACGAGCCAAAAGAGGCCGGTCCTGCCCGCCTCCGCCGCGCCGCTCAGGATCCGGAAGGTGTTCATGTGCAGGATCAGCATAGGAAATATGAGGGCGGCCGTCACCCGCTGGATGACGGTCCCCCTGTTGAGCTTCGGATAAAGATCCGCCCGCGTGCCGTCCGTCTGCAGGAACACCGCGGTCATGCCCATGACCGCGTGCGCGCAGACCAGTATCATGAACGGCGCCGCCGTCAGCTTCTTGAGCAGCGGATCGTAGAAAAACGTAAGATACGCGAACGCCGCGTAGCCCACGTGTACGAGCATGGCGAGCACGGTCAGCAGCGACACCGCCGCGTTTAGCTTTTTGAGCTTCATGCTTTTCCCTTTCCGAAGAGCGTTTGTCAGTCCGTCGCCGAGGCCATGATCACGGCGAAGCGGTCGAGCGAGGGGTCGTAGACGGTGAGGCAGAGAGCGCCCCACCATTCATGGCCGTCGTCGAAGTAGTCCGACCAGTCGGTCGTCCATTCGCATACCTCGAGCCTGTCCGTTCCGTTCGGGAACAGCGCGCCGTTGACGCGGTCGAAATCCCTGTCCGTGTAGCGGTTGGTATGCGGCGGATCGAGGAACGCTCCGCGGTAGTTCAGGGCTCCGTTCTTTATGACCGGCGCAAGCAGCTCCCCTGCCGGGATCCTCTTCCCAACGGCCTTGTCCGGATCGCCCCCGCACTCGCCGCAAACCTCTTGGAAAGCCGTTTTCAGCGCGTACAAGTGCGCCCCGTAGCCCGAAGAGCCGGTCCGGCGCTTTACTATGCTGTATTCGACCTCCAGATCGGGGTATTCTGAGAGCAGCGCGAAAAACGGGTCTTCCGGCGCGCGCGAAGGCCCGGCCTTCGGCGCGTTTCCGGCGAGCGTATCGCGGACGATCGCGTCGACGAGCGCCTCGCGGCTTTTATAGCCGTAAGGGATAGCGACAACGGTGTACCACTTGCCGGGATACTCCCAGCTCTCCTGAAAGTAATCCTCGACAGGGTGGCGGTCGATCACCTCCGAGGCTTGCGGGCGCGTCTTCCGGACGATCGCCAGCGCCTCTCGGTGTATCTCTTCGCGGAGCTCCGCCGCGTATTTAAGATCCTGTTCGCTGTATTTCGGCATGGCCCTCTACCTTCCCGCGGATCACGGTCTCTGAGCTCATTATAGCATAGATCAGCGATCCGTTCAGAGCCCGTAGGCAACTACTCCGGCGGCCGCGGAAACGCAGATCAGCAGGATCGGAGATATGCCGCCTTTCTTTATCTTTCGCGAGCCGAAGTATATCGCTCCGAGCGCCAGAGTCAGGACAAGGGGACGGATCAGCAAGGCGCCGTCCCGGACCGCGAGGCCGTTCCTGACGATCATGTAAACGCCCGTCGCGAGGATGATGCCTGCCATGCACGGCTTCATCCCGCGAAGGACCGCCTGCACATAGGGGCTTTTCAGGAGCGCTGTCAAAAGCGCTGTCACCAGAAGTATAATGACAAAGGACGGAAGCACGACGGCGAGCGTCGCGGCCAGCGATCCGAAGATACCTGCCTGCGAGCTGCCGACGTAGGTGGCCAGGTTTACCATGATCGGACCCGGCGTGCTCTCGCTGACGGCGATCATGTATGTCAGCATCTCCTCGTCCAGCCAGCCGTTGGAGAGGACGACGTCCCGGATGAGCGGTATCGCGCCGTACGCGCCGCCGAAAGAGAAGCAGCCGACTTTAAGGAAGCCGATGAATAATTCCGGAACGATCATTTTCCGGCGCCTCCCTTCGCGGACTGCTTTTTGACGATAAAAATGAGCAGGCTTATAAGCCCTGCCGCAAGCATAAGGATGATGGACGAGATCCTGACGGAGAATATATCGATCGCGAGCATGGCGGCAAACGCGCAGAGCATGAACGCCCTTGGCACCGCCTTCTTCTGCATCTTCCCGAGCATCTTGAGCGCGGCGTCGAGGATCAGGATCCCGACCGCTATCTTGATCCCCAGGAAAGCGTGCGCGATCCAGGTGATCTCAAGAAAACGGTCCAAAAATTTCGATATCGCGAAGATGATGCAGAACGAGGGCAGCACCATCCCCGCCGTGGCGAGCAGCGCTCCCCAAAAGCCCTTCTGCTTGTACCCGACATAGGTCGCGCAGTTGATCGCGATCGGGCCGGGGGTGGATTCGGCGATGACGGTGATATCCATCATCTCGTCGTGGGTGATCCACCGCTTTTTCTCCACGCAGATGTTTTCGATCAGCGCGATCATGGCGTAGCCGCCGCCGAACGTGAACATCCCTATCTTCGCGAACGTCAAAAAGAGATCCAGTAAAAGATTCATTTTGCGGACCTCCCTGCGGCTCTACTCTCCGCTGTGGCAGCGGCAGGCGTCGCCTTCGTGATGGCCGCAGTCGTGGCCTTCGCCGTGATGCTCGTGGTGGTCGCAGTTCGCTTCGGGATCGTATTCCAGCGTTCCCTCGGAAAGCGCTTTTACGGCGGCGTCGGCGGATCCCTGAACGCCGGCGTAGAGCCTGATCCCGGCGTCGGCGAGCGCCATCTGCGCTCCCATGCCTATCCCTCCGCAGATGAGCGCGTCCGCCTTTGCCGCCTGCAGGAAGCCTGCGAGGGCTCCGTGGCCGCTTCCGTCGGTATCGACGATCTGCTCGCTTACGACCTTTCCTTCTTCGACGTCGTAGAGCTTGAACTGCTCTGTATGGCCGAAATGCTGGAAGATCTCCCCGTTTTCGTATGTTACTGCGATCCTCATGGTATCCTTTCCTTTCTCTATGATCTCCTGCTCGATCCTGACCGGTTCGTATTCGAAGTGCCCGCCTGTGATCAGAAGCCTCTTTCCGTTCACAAGAGCGTCCGCGACCTTTCTCCTCGCGCTTTCGTAAATGGCGGTGACGGTGGTCCGGGCGATCCGCATCCTCGCGGCGCAGGCCTCCTGTGTAAGGCCTTCGCTGTCCAGAAGTCTCAGCGCCTCGTATTCGTCCACGGTCATGCGGACGCTTTCCGCAGCCTCGGCGTCGTCGGGCGAGAAGCTGCGGTAGACCGGAAGCTGCTCTATCCTGCGGCATCTGAATGGTCTCGGCATAAGATCTCCTTTCTGACATATGTCAGAAATTATGATACACCTGTCTCCGGAATAAATCAAACTTTTTCTGCCCCTGTACCGCTTTTGACGCATACCGGACAGTATAATGGACCTGGAGGTGACGTTCGAATGGCAGAGAAAACTGTAAAGATACTGTACGTGCACGGATATCTGGGACACGGCGGAGGAAACGCGAGCAGGCTGGTGAGAGAGGCGCTCGAAAAGCGCGGCCTGGACTTCCGGCTCGACTCGCCGCAGTTCGACGTCACGGATCCCGAAGCGATGAAGAAGGCCTTTTCCGGCATGGCACAGGAATACGACTATGTGGCGGCCTCTTCCCTCGGCGCGCTCTACGCGATGATGTACGCTCCGGGGTTCAGGATACTCGTCAACCCCGCGCTTCCGAAAGATCTGCGCAGGATCAGGGACAAAGATCCGGAAAGCAACGCGAAGCTGACGGACGCTTTTCTGGACTGGCTCGAGGGCGAGACCGAAAGCTTTCTTAAAGACTGCGTCGACGACGAAGAGCTTTTCTTCACTTATTTCGTCTTCGGCGACCATGACACGATCGCCGGAAACAGGGCGTTGTTTGAGCGGAAATTTCGCGCGGACCACATCCGCGGCGCGGACATGGAGCACAGGAGGGCGCCCGCCGGCGCCGAGCAGGTGGCCGGCATTCTCGAAATGCTCATAAGGGAGAAACCGCAGTACGTCGACACGCTCAACGCCGCCCTGGAGGGATTGTTCAGGGACCTCGAAGCCGACGAAACGCCTGAGGAGACGCGATGAATGCGCTTTGTCAGATCGTCAGCGCGGCGAGTTTCTTGCCGCAGATAATTCCAAGCAGACAAAAAGCAACGCTTAGTACGATATATGCTCCGCCGAGAAAACACATTTTGTTTTCAAACAGCGTTATCGCTTCAAGGGAAAAAGTCGAGAAGGTCGTAAAGCCGCCGCACACGCCTGTCTTCCAAAACAGGATCGCGTTCGGAGAAGTGTTTTCTTTCCCGCTGACCAGGCCTGCAATAAAACCGATAGCGATCGCGCCGACAACATTTGTTATCAACGTAAGAAACGGAAAGCCCGTTTTGACGGGTATCAAACTTATCGCATAGCGCAGAACGGCGCCGACAGCTCCGCCGAGCGCGACAAATAAAAGGCTCATATTGTCTCCTTAGATCGGTATTTATTGGTCCAGTTGTATTTTCTGTTCCTGATATAAATCGTTATTTGATAATTCCGGATTATTACCTGCAAAGGCTTTTGCGGCTTCTGTATCATTCTGCAGCTGATACATAAACCAGGCAGTTACATAGCCATCTGCCTGATATAACATATCACCATGTTCGGCTTCTTTTCTCCTTGCCATGATTTTTGGTGATGTGATCTTATTAAATAACTCATACATCTGTTCTGTCGGAATAACAGCTTCCATTTCAAAATCTCCTTTCGTTCCGGCCAAAAGAAGAATCGGTATCTTTATATCTTCTGGTTTATAGTTCCAGCCAAGCGCATGGGCCATTTCTTCATGTGTTGGAGATAACGAAACTGCTGTTTTGTAATAATCCTTATGATCACTAATGGTGATTGCGGATAATACTCCCGCTCCGCCCTGGGAGTGGCCTGACAGACCAATATTATCTACGTCGATCTTCTGATAAAAGATACTGTCAGGATCATTGTTTTCACTTAACAGATACGCAAGTGTTTTATCGGTACTTAAACCATTACCGGAAGAGTCGTCTTCGTTGCCGGCAACGATGAAGCCCCAGGATGCAAGGTGTCTGAATAATGCTTTGTATTTGCTTCCTTTGATGCCTGTTCCATTCACAAAAATAACCAGCGGATACTGATTTTTTTCGGATTCTAACTCACTGGGATAATAGATTTCATATTTCTTGAAAACTTCATCGGTTTTCACTTCCAGGTATTTCACTTCATGACTGCCCATTGCCAAATATTCAGCTTCAATATCTCCGCCGGTTTCAGTCTTTGTTGTGTAATTGCCAGGAACTGCTGGTGTTAAAGCAGCTTTTATGAATACAAAAGCAGTCAAGCAAACAGCAATCAGTAATACTATTCCAATAATTCTCATAGTTATTTTAATCATAACAGCCTTCTATTCTATCGACATCCCGACAAATTGCGATTTAGATAGTTGTACACTCTCCGTCTTCCGGAACCCAGAGCATGGAAAGGCCTCTCCTCTCCGCAAACACTTTGATGTCTTTCCGTGTTAGCAGAGCGTGATTGACGCTGTCCAGATGAGATGCCATCACGATCGCGTGCAGAGCCGCCTGACATATCTTTTCGACATCAGACAGGTTCATGATCAATCTGCCAAGCGGTGTCGTCGCTT
>JAEEVI010000036.1 GCA_016287035.1 Bacillota bacterium | reverse complement strand
TGCAGTATCTGAAGTTTTCTTTCATTAAGTTCCATAACAGCCCCTTCTTCTTGTTAGCACTCCGGCTTGTCGAGTGCTAACATCTGTAGTTAATATAATCTCCAAAGCCGCCGATGTCAACATCATTTGCAAAATATTTTTACTATTTATAGCGCTCCGGCGGGGCGCGTCCCGCCGGGGCCGCGGGAAAGCGCGAAAACGCGGGTGAAGGCGGTCGACCTTGTTTGACGTGAATACATGCGGTCGAACTTGTTTGTTTTGACAGTATGTGGTATACTACTTGCAAAAAAGATCGTGGTTGCGGAAATGGATATTCCTTTAGCAGTAAACAACTTAATGAGATACCAGTCGCTTATCCGCGTCCTTTGCAGGACATACCCATTATAGGTATGTCCTTTTTCAATCCCTCCCCCTTGCGGGAAGGACCGCCATTCATTTTTTAAGGAACGTTTTATGACAAAAGAAGAATTCAAAAAAGCATACATCGACGAGGTCGTCGAATGCTGCGCAAAGCCTCTGGACGAATGCAGCGATCTCGAAAGATACGAAGCGCTCGTAAGCCTTATAAGCTACAGGGCCACCGAGATCCTCGCGGAGACGACGAAGCGCAACAGCATCGAAAAGCCTAAAAAGGTCTACTATTTCTCCATGGAATTCCTCATCGGAAAACTGCTGGAGAATTATCTCATAAACCTCGGCTGCAAGGACGTCGTCGAGCAGGGCCTGCGCGAGATGGGCGTCGAGCTTTCGGACCTGCTCGAGGTCGAGAGCGATCCCGGCCTCGGGAACGGAGGGCTCGGGAGGCTCGCCGCGTGCTTCCTGGATTCCATGGCGGCCATGGGCATACCGGGGATGGGAATGGGTCTCAGATTCCGCTTCGGGCTCTTCCGCCAGCGCATAATCAGCGGCTACCAGATCGAGGAGCCGGACGCGTGGCTCGAGAACGGATACCCCTGGGAGACCGTAAAGACGAGCGGCGCCGTGCAGGTGCGCTTCGGCGGCACGATAGAAAAGACGTTCAACGACGGAAAGCTCGGCTTCATACACAAGGACGGAGAGGTCGTGCTCGCGGTCCCGTACGACGTCCCGATCGTCGGCTTCGACGGAAGGTACACGAATATCCTCCGCCTCTGGCAGGCGCGCAATCTTCACGAGACCGTCGACTTCGAGGCGTTCAACAAGGGCAACTACCCGATGGCCATGCGCGAGAAGAGCCGCACGGAAGCGATAACGTGCATCCTCTACCCCAACGACAACTCCGACACGGGCAAGATACTGCGCTTAAAACAGGAGTACCTGCTCTGCTGCGCCGGACTCAATTCGATACTTCAGTCCTACGAGGCGAGCTACGGCAGCGACGCGTGGGGAGAGCTCGCGGATCACGTCGCGGTGCACATAAACGACACGCATCCGGCGCTGTGCGTCCCCGAGCTCATGCGTATACTCGTGGACGAAAAGAAGATGGAATGGGACGACGCCTGGGAGGTCACCAGGAACACGATCGCCTTCACGAACCACACGGTACTTCCCGAGGCGCTCGAGCGCTGGCCGCAGGAGATGCTCAAGGAGCTCCTGCCCAGGATATACATGATAATCGAGGAGATCGACAGGCGCTGGAAGGACAGCCTCCGCGGCAGAGACGACTGGCATCAGCTGTCGACCGAGACGGCCATACTGGCCGACGATCAGGTCCGCATGGCGCAGCTTTCCGTTATCGGCTCGCATTCCGTCAACGGCGTGGCGGCGCTGCACAGCAAAATAATAGCCGAGGATCTCTTCAGGGGGTTCTCGGCGCTCGATCCGGCGAAATTCAGCAACAAGACGAACGGCATAAGCCACAGGAGGTTCCTCATCCAGTCCAACCCCGCCCTCTCCGGCCTCATAACCGAGGCCCTCGGCGAGAGCTGGAAGAGAGAGCCCGGGCGCATGGAAGAGCTTCTCAGGTTCAGCGAGGATACGGGCTTCCTGGACGCCGTCGCCCGCGCGAAGGCGGAGAACAAGCAGCGCCTGGTGGATTACATCTCGAAGACGTCCCACATCGCCGTCGACCCGCAGTCGGTGTTCGACGTGCAGGTCAAGAGGATCCACGCCTACAAGCGCCAGCTCCTCAACGCCCTCAAGATACTCGACATATACAACACGCTCAAGGACGATCCGAACGCCGACGTAAAGCCCGCGACCTTCATCTTCTCGGGCAAGGCGGCGCCCGGATACGCCTTCGCCAAAGAGGTCATAAAGTTCATCTGCAGCGTCGCGGATCTCGTAAACTCCGACCCCGTCATAAGGGAGCGGATCAAAGTCGTCTTCATCGAGAACTTCTGCGTTTCTAACGCGCAGCTCATATACCCGGCGGCCGACATAAGCGAGCAAATCTCGACAGCAGGCAAGGAAGCCAGCGGCACCGGCAACATGAAGTTCATGATGAACGGCGCTGTCACGCTGGGGACTCTCGACGGCGCGAACGTCGAGATACACGGTCTCGTCGGGGATGAGAACATCAAGATATTCGGGCTCACGGCGGACGAAACGTCCGGTCTCGCGCACTCCGGCGCCTACCGCTCGCAGCAGGTCTGCGACGGGGATCCCACGATAAAGAGGATGATGGACCAGCTCGTGAACGGAACGTTCTCGGCGAGCGGCCGCAACTTCTGGGATATCAGAGACGCCCTGCTCCAATACAACGACGAGTACTTCGTGCTGAAGGATCTCGAACCCTACAGAAAGGCATGGAGAGAGCTGACGCAGACGTATCAGGACAGCAGCGCCTGGAACAGGATGTGCCTCGTGAACATCGCGAAGTCTCACTTCTTCTCCAGCGACCGCACCATAGACGAATACGCGAAGGAGATCTGGAAGGTCAGCCGCAGATAGGCGTTCCTTCCACCGTTCCGCAAAGAATAACCGTACGTTAAAGTTGCCGAATAATTCGGGAGGTTGACCATGAGCAAGAAAGAATGCATAGCGATGCTGCTCGCGGGAGGACAGGGAAGCAGACTGGGCACTCTCACCCAGTTCAACGCCAAGCCTGCCGTCTCTTTTGGAGGCAAATACAGGATAATCGACTTCAGCCTTTCAAACTGCGCGAACTCCGGCATAGACACCGTCGGCGTGCTCACGCAGTACAGGCCTATGGCCCTCAACAAGTATCTTGAAACGGGCAGATCCTGGGATCTCGACACGTTCGACGGAGGCGTGCACGTCCTTCCGCCCTACGCCACTCAGGAAGGCGGATCGTGGTATCTGGGAACGGCCGATTCGATCTACCACAACATAGATTTCGTCGATTTCTATTCGCCGGACTACGTGCTGATCCTCTCGGGCGACCACCTCTACAGCATGAACTACAACCTCATGCTCGACGCGCACAAGAAAAAAGGCGCGGACCTCACGGTCTCCGTAATGGAAGTGCCCATCGAGGAGGCCAGCCGCTTCGGCATAATGACGACCGGAGAGAACGACGCGATCGTCAAATTCTCGGAAAAGCCAAAAGAGCCGGACAGCAACCTCGCGTCCATGGGCATATACATCTTCAGCTGGCCGGTGCTGCGCGCCGCCCTGCTCGAAGACCACGACGACCCGAACTCGGACAAGGATTTCGGAAAGAACATAATCCCCAGGCTGCTCGCCGAGGGAAAGAAGCTGTTCGCCTACAGGTTCTCCGGCTACTGGAAGGACGTGGGAACGATCGACAGCTATTACAGCGCGCAGATGGAGCTCCTTCGCGGAGACACGGAGTTCAACGTCTTCGAGAGCAAGATGAAGATATACTCCAACTCCAACATGTACCCGCCGCACATCATAGGGCCCGACGGCGACGTGCGCGGAAGCATCGTCAGCAACGGCTGCGTCGTCGACGGGACGGCGGAGAACTCGATAATCGGTCTTGGAGCGATTATCGAGGAAGGCGCGGTCGTAAAGGATTCAATCCTGCTGCCGAACTCCAGGGTCGCAAAGGGCTGCAGACTTGAGCGGACGATACTCAACGAGGACGTGGCGCTGAAAGAAGGCAGCGTCATCGGCAGCGGATCGGAGATAAGCGTCATAGGGGCCGACAGTCCCTTTGCCGCCGGAATGTAAGGAGGGACGGAAAAATGACCAACGCGATAGGCATAGTTTCCACGAACTATTTCAACGACGATTTCGGCGAGATAACCGATAAGAGAAGCATCGCGTCAGTCCCCTTCGGAGGCAGATACAGGCTGATCGACTTCGCGCTCTCCAACATGGTCAACTCCGGGATCACGACGGTCGGCGTCATCACGTCCTATTACTATCGCTCCCTCATGGACCACATAGGCTCGGGCAGATGCTGGGGCCTCGCCCGCAAGAGCGGAGGCATGTTCATACTTCCCGGCACGGTCTACGGCGTGCGCATGCCCAAGAGCAGATTCATACTCAAGGACATCAAGCGCAACGTGAACATTCTCACGAGGGAAAAGACGGACTACGTCGTCTTCGCCGACAGCAGCGTCGTCTGGAATATCGACTACAGGAAGATCATCGCCGACCACGAGGCGAGCGGAAAGCGAGTCACGCTCATATGCGCGAAATGCGCGAACCGCGACGGCCGCTGGGGCCTGTTCTTCGACGACAAGGACGGAAAGCCGGGAGAGATCCGCACGCACGCGTCCGGCGAGGGCTGGTACTTCACGAACAGCTTCATAATCGACAGAAAGTTCCTGCTCGACCTGCTCAGCTGGTACTCTTCGCTCGACAACATGGACCTGACCGAGCTCCTGATCCGCAACGAGAGCAAGCTCGACGTCAACAAGTACGTATTCGACGGATACGTTGGCATGGTCGACAGCTCCAAGGACTACATGCGCGTCAGCATGGATCTGCTGAAGAGGGACATCCAGAAGGAACTCTTCGGACAGGACAGGACGATAATCACGAAGATACAGGACGTCCCGCCGACGATATACAGGAGCACGGCGAGAGTCAGGAATTCGCTGATCGCCGCGGGCTGCATAATCGAGGGCACCGTCGAGAACAGCATCATATTCAGGACGACGCGCATAAAGCCGGGCGCGGTGGTGCGCAACAGCATAATAATGTCGCGCAGCGTCATAGCTGAAGGCGCCGTCATATCGAACGCGATATGCGACAAATACGCGTATATCGGAGAAAAGGTAAGAGTCTCCGGAACGGACGAGGAGCCGATAATCTTCGGAAAGAACCGGAAGCTTTAAACGAAAGGCATACGAATTGGCAAAAAAGGAAAATGCGGTCAGGGTGCTGTTCGCGTCGTTCGAGGTCGATCCGTTCTTTAAGAGCGGCGGTCTCGGAGACGTCGCGGGCTCCCTTCCCGGATACATATCGACCGACTCTTTCGACATCAGGGTAATAATGCCCAAGCTCGCCCAGATACCCGACGAGTACAAGAAAAAGATGCGCTTCCTGTGCAGCTTCGAGGTGAAGCTCGCGTGGCGCAGGCTCTACTGCGGCCTTTTCCACATGAGGAGAGGCGGGCTCGATCTTTATTTCATAGACAACGAGTTCTACTTCGCGCGTCAGCAGGCGTACGGAGAGGCGGACGACGGCGAGCGCATGGCGTTCTTCTCAAAGGCCCTGCTCGAGAGCGCGCTGCACATCGACGGCTTTTCGCCCGACATAATCCACTGCAACGACTGGCACACAGCGATGGCGCCCGTGTTCCTGCGCGAGCAGTATATGAAATGCAGAAAGCTGAAGAACGCGAAGACCGTATTTACGATCCACAACCTCAAATTCCAGGGCATATACAACGAATTCCTGCTTCCGGACGTGCTCGGCCTTTCCGACACGCCCGCCGAGCGGCAGCTCAGATCTGCCGGGGATTCGATAAACTACATGCAGGCCGCGGTCAGATACAGCGACGTTATAACGACCGTCAGCCCGAGCTACGCCGGCGAGATCTGCACGCCCTACTACGGCGAGGGGCTCGACTGGCTGTTCCGCGAACGGCGCGGAGTCCTGCGCGGGATCCTCAACGGCATCGATTACAAGCTGTACGATCCGAAGAACGACCCCGCCCTTCCCGCCTGCTACGACGCGGATTCGATAGCGAAGAGGACCGCTAACAAGAAGGCTCTCTGCGCGGAGCTCGGATTCTCATACGATCCCAAGATACCTCTCATCGTCATGATCAGCAGGCTTACGGAGCAGAAAGGCCTCGACCTGCTCAAGGCGATCCTGCCGCGCCTCATGGAGGAAAAGCTGCAGCTCGCGGTCCTGGGCGTCGGCGACAGAGCCTACGAGGACGCGTTCCGCGGATGCGCCGCGGCGCATCCCGAAAAGATGGCGGCCGTAATAAAGTTCGACCCTGCACTTTCGCGCCTGTTCTACGGCGGAGCTGACATGCTGCTCGTCCCCTCGCGCTTCGAGCCCTGCGGCCTCACGCAGATGATGGCGATGCGCTACGGAGCGCTGCCGATCGTGCGCGAGACAGGCGGCCTTAAGGACAGCGTCGTTCCGTACAACAAATATACGGGCGAAGGGACAGGTTTCTCGTTCGCGAACTACGACGCGGGCGAGCTGTTCGACTGCATAAAGACGGCGGTAAAGACATATTCGAACAAAAAGGCGTGGAAGCAGCTGCAGACGAACGCGATGACGACCGATCTCAGCTGGCGCAGCTCGGCGAGAGCTTACAGGCGCCTTTACAGGGAGCTTCTAAAATAATGGCTGACATTTATTTCGATTCAAGGAACGAAATACACAAAAAGCCTTTCGGAGCCTTGCG
>JAEEVI010000035.1 GCA_016287035.1 Bacillota bacterium | reverse complement strand
GGCGCTTTCCGGCGTCCTTTTTTCCGTGCACGAAACCCGAATGCGGTGTATAATAAATTATTATCAATCCTGCATCGAGGGCATTACATGGCAACGCAAAGAAGACATCTCCGCATCGGAAAAGAAAACATCAAGAATACGGTCAGAAGGGCCCGGAGCTCCGACAGGTGGCGCGACATACGCCTGTTCCTCAACGGGACTTGGTATCTGATAAAGAGCAACTGGCATATAACGCTGCCGTTCCTCGTCGTATACTCGGTGTTCAACATGGTCGTGACCTCGGCCCTGGTCGAGATATTCGTCGAGCTGGCGCTGAAGTTCAAGGGATTCACTTATATCGGGCCCGACAACATGGCTGCCTTCTTCACGGCGCCGGGAACTATAATCATGTTCCTGCTGCTCTGCATACTGGTCAGCCTCGTGCACATCATGGAGATCTCGGGAATAATGCACGCCTACAGCATGGCCAGCGTCGGAAAGCGTGCGACGCTCAAGGGCGTCATAAGCGCGGGCGTGCTGCAGGGCTTCCGCAGCTTCCTGCCGCAGAACTGGACGATCATTCCGTTCATAATGGTACTGATACCGCTCACGGGCTTCTTCAGCCTTTCGTTCTCGTCACTGCAGGCGGCGATACCGGGCTTCATAAAGGAGTTCATAACCGCGAACACCCTGTACAACGCGCTGTACACTGTGCTGTACGTCGTCATGCTCGTCGTCGAGGTCTCGTACATCTTCGGGATGAACTTCTTCATCCTCGAGAACAGCAATTTCTCGTCGGCGTGCCGCAAGAGCCGCAGGCTCATCAAGGGGCGCTATATCACGACGGTGCTGTGCCTCGTCATAGTGTCGATACTGTTCTTCATATTCGTGACTTCCGTTTCCGCCGTCATCTCCAGCGTCATCGTGAAGCTCGCCGCCATCACCAGGCACAGCCTTTCCACGACCACGTCCGCGCGTCTGGCGGAATCGATACTGACTCTCAGCCGCTTCCTCGGAGCGGTCATAGCGCCGGCGGTGAACATCGCCGCCCTCACGAACCTGTTCTTCAGGTACGTGGAGGACGACAACATGCTCGCCTCGCTGTCGCGCAATTCCTTCCGCGACAAGCTCCTCAACGTTCCTCAGATCGCCGTCGTAGCCGCGGTCTTCGTCGCGCTCGTCGGCTTCAATCTGTATTCGGATATGCCGGTCATAAGCGGGAGCGACGCGCGTACCCTCAACAGGCCCGCGATAGCCGCGCACCGCGGCGACTCCGTCAACGCTCCGGAGAACACGATGCCGGCGTTCGAGCTGGCGGTGCTTGAGAACGCCGACTGGGCCGAGCTGGACGTATTCCTCACGAAGGACGACGAGGTCGTCGTATGCCACGATCCTGACCTCAAGCGTATCGCCGGTATAAACGCTCTCGTAAAGGATTATACCTACGACGAGCTGCAGCAGATAGATACGGGCTCGTGGTTCTCGCCGGATTATTCCGACGTCAGGATCTCCAAGCTCTCCGATATCTTCGCCGTGCTGAAGGACAAGATGATGGTGCAGGTGGAGATAAAGCAGGTCGACAGCGGCATCGAGGAGAAGCTGCTCAAGGTCATAAACGACTGCGGCATGCACGATCAGGTCGTCATCATATCGCTCAACGACGCTCCGCTCAGGAAGATGAAGGAGCTCGATCCGACGATCAAGACGGCGTACTGCATGCTCGTAGCGCGCGGCGATCTTACGACCATACCGTTCTCCGACTACTTTACGGTCGAGGAGGGCAACGTCACGGTCGAGCTCGTCAACGCGGTGCACGCCAAGGGCTCGCTCATATTCGCGTGGACGGTCAACAGCGACGAGAAGGTCCAGCACCTGGTCGACTGCGGCATCGACGGCATCCTCACGGACAATCCGATAATGCTCAGGAACGCTCTGTCGAGCGCGCACTATACGACGGGCCTCGCGAGATACGCCCGCCTTTACCTGAACACGCTCAAGGGGTTTTAACAGCGTAAGCGCCGTATTTGTGATAATATAATCTTATGCGAAGCTGGATCACGGGCGCGGTCATCTGCTTTATACTCGGCGGCTGCGTCGCGCTTATAAACGACAGGATATTCAGGCGGATCGCCTCTAAGGGACACGACAAGGCGATGCAGGCGTTCGCCCTGCGGGAGCTCGTCGACGCCGCGTATCTGGCGGCCGTGTTCTTTCTGGCTCCCCTTACGCCGTGGGGCAGGGTCCCCATGCTCGTAGCGGCGGTGCTCGGCCTTACGATATTCATGTTCATATTTACCTACCGCAATTACGCGCGGACCGTGCGCAGAAAGGAGGACAGGGACGATGGGTGAAGCTTCCGAAGTCCTTATCCCTGTATTCGGCATACTGGATATCACGGGCGAGGTCGTCGGCATGTGGGCGATCGTCGCCGCGCTCGCGCTGCTCGCGTTCTTCGCGGGGCGCAGCCTGAAGGAACGTCCCGGAAAGCTCCAGAACGTCATCGAGACCGGGCTCGAATATCTCGACAACTTCTACTCCGGACTGCTCGGAAAGGAGAAGGGCCGCAAATACTTCTTCTTCCTCGGGTCCATGTTCATATTCATAATATGCGCGAACTACTCGGGGCTCCTGCCCTGGGTCGGCATCTCCAAGTACATCAAGGCTCCGACCAGCTCGCTCTCCGTGACGGCCGGCCTGGGCATATGCAGCTTCCTGTTCATACAGGGATCTGCCCTCAAGGCGAAGGGCAAGAAGTATTTCAAGCACTTCATAAGCCCGATCGTCTTCATGCTGCCGCTGCTGCTCCTCGACGAGCTCATCAAGCCCGTCTCTCTCTCGCTGCGTCTCTTCGGAAACATCTACGGCGAGGAGACCGTCACCGAGCAGCTGTACGAGATCCTTCCGATCGGCGCGCCGCTCATCATGATGATCCTTTCGCTGCTTTTCTGCGCGATACAGGCTATCGTTTATACTATGCTCGTTTCCCTCTACATAGAGGAAATGACAGAGGAATGATTTATACAAGGAGAAAGAAATGTCATCAGCAATCACCGCAATCGCTGCCGCCCTTGCAATAGCCGGATGCGCGGCATTCACTGCAACCGCAATGGGCAAGACCGCGAGCTCCGCAATGGAGAGCATCGCGCGCCAGCCGGACGCCTCCGGCGACGTAAGATCCACGCTCATCATAGCGATGGCTCTCATGGAGGCCCTTACGATCTACGGCCTTCTGATCGCTTTCATGATAGTATCCAAGATCTGAGGAGGCTTCGGGTTTGACGATACAAATTCCAGTCCTTTTATGGACTATAATTTGCTTTGTCGCGCTTGCCTTCATCCTCAATAAGCTGCTCTTCAAGCCTTTCTTCCGCGTGATGGACGCCCGCAGGGAGCGGCTCGACAGCGCGCAGGCCGAAAAGACGGCCCGCGAGGAAGCTGCCGCCGCGGCTCTCGAGGAGGCGCGCAGGCTCCGCGAGGAGAACGAAAAGGAAGCGGAGGTCCGCCGCACGGAGGCCCTGCGAAGCGCCCGCGAAGACGCGAGGACGCGCGAGGCCGAGGCCGTAAAGGCGCAGCAGGAGGAGCTCGAACAGTACAGACAGAAGATGGAGACGGAAAGGCAGGCCATGCTTGAGGCGCTTTTGTCCCACACCGGCGAGCTGACGGACATGATCAGCGCCAGGCTGCTTAAATAGGGGGCGGTATTATGATGCGATTCATCTACGCGCTTATAAATACCGCGATCCTTGTTTTCGCGCTGGTGTTTTTCGCGCGAAAGCCCATAGCGGGCATATTCAAGGGAAGGCTCGAGCGCATCGATTCGCAGCTCGACGAGGCCGAGGAGCTCGAGCGCACGAACGCGCGGGAGCCCGGGGTCTCCGCCGCGCAGGATCTTCACGCGCCGGAGGCTGACGAAGCTCTCGGCGGAGAGCTGGCGCAGCTCGAGGGCGAGCTCGAAGAGACGATCGGAAATATAAGGAAAGAGACCGAGAACGCCGAAAGGAATCTCCACAAGGAGATGCTGGCGAGCGTGCGCGACGATTTCGCGGACGCGCTCGGCGACAGGATGGCGCAGCTCTTTTCCGAGGAGCCGGGCCGTTCTCTCCTGGCAAAGAAGCAGGCCGCTACGGCCCGCGGGATACTCGACGCCGTAAAGCTCACGCCGGGCGATATGTCGTACATGGTCAACAAGGGCGAGCTCTACGTCACGGTCACGTGCGCGCGTCCGCTCGAGCAGAGCACGCTGGACATGATAAAGGACCATATGGAGAAGCTCATAGCTGAGGCGGGCGGAAAGATGTCCTTACTCGTGCGCGAGGATCCTTCGGCGATAGGCGGTTTCCGGCTCAAGGTCGGGGACACCGTATACGGCAGCAGCACAAGCGACGAGATATACTTCATGAAGGACGCCATGCGCAGGCGCCAGCTTTCGGGCGGCGAGGAGCTCTCTGATTTCCTCAGCGACGCGAAGGACTGCATAAACACGATGGATCTCGGCGTGAGGACGTATCAGACGGGTCACGTCCTCACCATATCCGACGGCATCTGCTGGATGGACGGTCTGGCCGACATCATGTACGGCGAGGTCGTCGAGTTCGAGAGCGGCGACAGGGGCATGGTCCTGGATATACGCCGCGACAGGATCGGCTGCATAATCTACGGCAGCTACGAGAGGATCGAGAGCGGTCATCTCGTAAGGCGCGTCGGAAGGATAGCCGCGGTGCCCGCGGGAGAAGAGCTGCTGGGCAGGGTCGTGGATCCGCTCGGACACGCGATCGACGGAAGGGGACGCATCTGGACGACGAACAAGCGCCCGATAGAGCTCCCGGCTCCCGCGATCCTCGACAGGGCGGCGGTCTCAAGACCTCTGCACACCGGAATAAAGTCGATAGACGCGCTCGTTCCAATCGGAAAGGGACAACGCGAGCTCATAATAGGCGACAGGCAGACGGGCAAGAGCTCGATAGTCATCGATACGATACTCGCCCAGAAGGGCACGGGCACCGTGTGCGTATACGTAGCGATAGGCCAGAAGGATTCCACGGTCGCGGAGGTCAGGGCGAGGCTCGAGGAGCACGGCGCTCTCGATTACTGCACGATCGTATCGGCGCCGGCGTCTTCGTCCGCGTCGCTGCAGTACATCGCGCCGTTCGCCGGAACGGCCATGGCCGAGGAGTTCATGTATAAGGGGCGCGACGCGCTCATAATCTACGACGACCTTTCGAAGCACGCCGTCGCTTACAGAGAGCTCTCGCTGCTCCTGCACAGACCGGCCGGAAGAGAGGCTTATCCGGGCGACGTGTTCTACCTGCATTCGAGGCTTCTGGAAAGGGCCGCGCAGCTCTCGCCGCAGCTCGGCGGAGGCTCGCTCACGGCGCTTCCGATCATAGAGACGCAGGCCGGAGACATCTCGGCATATATACCGACTAACGTGATATCGATCACCGACGGCCAGATATTCCTGGAGTCGGAGCTCTTCAACACGGGCCAGCGCCCCGCGGTGAACGTCGGACTCTCCGTTTCGAGAGTAGGCGGAGCGGCTCAGACGCCGCTCATGAAGCAGACCGCGGCTTCGCTGCGCACGAGGCTGGCGCAGTACAGGGAGCTGTCCTCGTTCGCTCAGTTCGGCGCGGAGCTCGACAGCACGTCGGCTTCCGAGCTCAGCCTGGGCGAGAGGCTCATGGCCGTGCTTCGCCAGAGGCGTTTCGCGCCGATGCCGGACTGGCAGCAGTGCGCGATACTGTACGCGGTCCAGAACGGCTGGGCCGACAGCGTCGAGCCTCAGGACATAGAGGGCTTCGGCGACATGCTGTGCGCGCAGCTCGAGGCCGGTCATCCCGATATCGTCGGGATGCTCACGGCAGGCAAAAAACTCACGGACGACGACCGCCGCCGGCTCGACGAAGCGCTGGCCGCGGCGCTCCGCAAGGAGGAGGCAGTCTAAATGCCGGGGCTTAAGGAACTGTCACGCCATCTGCAGAGCGTAAACACCGTAGGGCAGGTAGCTTCCGCCATGCGCAACAGTTCGACGGCCAAGTACTCGCGGCTCAACAGGAAGTTCGAGGAGTACAGGCTCTACGCCGCGTCGTTCATGAGGATCTGCCACCTTCTTCCCGACAGGGTGAGGGCTTACGGAGATATAAACGAGCAGGCGCCTGTCTGCTACGTGCTGATAGGCGGAAAGAAGGGCCTCTGCGGCCCGTACAACAGCGCTCTTTCGGAGTTCGCGCTGCCGATCCTGAAGGAGAACAGGGACGCGGTCGTGGTGGCCTGCAACCGCAAGGCCAAAGAGCTGTGCCGCGCCGCGGAGATAGTCCCCGCGATGGAGGCTGACCTCTCGGAGATGGCCTCGTACGAGGAGATGATCCCGATCGCCGGATTCCTCGAGAGCGGCTTCCGCGAGGGGCGCTTCTCGTCGGTGAGGCTGATAGCGCAGCACTTCGCGAACGCGCTGACGCAGATACCCAGAGACGTAAGGCTCCTGCCGTTTCCTTCAGAGGAAGAGGAGGAGAGCCTTTTCGGAATAAAGATCCCCGGCGGCGTCAAATACGATCCCGCCGATACGCTCCTGCTGCCGGACGAAGAGTCGATAAGCAGGAACCTCGAGATGCTCGGGCTGCAGGCCGCGCTGTACTGCGCGGCGCTGGACGCCGCTCTCGCGTTTCAGGCGTCCACGATGGTCGCCATGCGCACCGCGTGCGACAACGCGCAGGAGATGGCGGCCGACCTCAAGCTCCAGATAAGCCGCAAGCGTCAGGCGTCCATAACCGCGGGCGTCACGGAGATCGCTTCGGCGCAGAACGCGGAGGAATTTTAAATGGCAACACTTTACGGAATGGTAGACAAGATAATGGGACCCGTAGTCGACGTCAGGTTCACCGGCACGGAGCTTCCGGACATCTACCACGCGCTCAAGGTAAAGAAGGGCGATCAGGAGTTTACGCTGGAGGTGCTCCAGCAGCTCGGCGACGGGGTGGTCCGCTGCATATCCGTGGATCCCACCGACGGCCTTTCAAGAGGCCTGACGGCCGAGGATACCGATTCTCCCATAACCGTGCCCGTAGGCGAGGGCACGCTCGGGCGCATGCTCAAGGTGACGGGCGTTCCGATCGACGACATGGGCCCCGTGTCCTGCGTCGAGAGGCGGCCGATACACAGGCCCGCGCCGCCGTTCACCGACATCGTCCCCGCGGGAGAGATACTCGAGACCGGTATAAAGGTCATAGACCTTCTCGTCCCCTACGCGAAGGGGAGCAAGATCGGCCTCTTCGGAGGCGCCGGCGTAGGCAAGACGGTCCTCATAATGGAGCTCATACGCAACATCGCGCAGGAGCATTCGGGCTATTCCGTTTTCGCCGGCGTCGGGGAGCGTTCCCGCGAGGGCAACGATCTCTGGAACGAGATGAACGAATCCGGCGTAATAGACAAGACGGCGCTCGTGTTCGGCCAGATGAACGAGCCGGCCGGAGCGAGGCTGCGCGTGCCCCTGGCGGGGCTCACGCTCGCCGAGTATTTCCGCGACGACGCCCAGCGCGACGTCCTGCTTTTCATCGACAACATATTCAGATTCTCGCAGGCAGGCTCCGAGGTGTCGGCGCTTCTGGGAAGGATGCCGTCCGCCGTCGGATACCAGCCTACGTTGGCCTCCGAGATGGGCAGGCTGCAGGAGCGCATAGTCTCGACGCACAGGGGCTCGATAACCTCCGTGCAGGCGGTCTACGTTCCCGCCGACGACCTGACCGACCCCGCCCCCGCCACGACGTTCACGCATCTGGACGCGACGACGGTCCTTTCCAGAAAGATCGTGGAGCAGGGCATATATCCCGCCGTATCCCCGCTCGAGTCGCGCTCGCGCATGCTGACGCCGGAGATCGTCGGGGAGCGCCATTACAACGTGGCGCGCGATACAGTAAAGCTCCTGCAGCGCTACGAGGAGCTGCAGGACATAATAGCGATACTCGGCATGGACGAGCTCTCCGACGAGGACAAGTCGGCCGTGTACAGGGCGAGAAAAGTGCAGAGGTTCCTCAGCCAGCCTTTCCACGTGGCCGAGAGCTTTACCGGAAGGCGCGGCGCGTTCGTTCCGCTCGAGAAGACGGTCGAAGGTATGGAGAGGATACTTTCCGGAGAATGCGACAGCGTCCCCGAGCAGTTCTTCCTGATGACGGGAAGCCTCGACGACGTGCTTTCCGCTGCGAAGGAGAGCGGAGCGGATGTCTAGCCGTAGGATCAAACTTATAATAGAGAGTCCCGACAGCGCCGAGAGATCGTACGAATGCGACTCTCTGCATCTGCCGCTGCCCGACGGTCTCTGCGGAGTCCGGCCGGGACACGCGCGCGCCGTGGTCGCGCTCGCGGAAGGCGACGTGACGGCGACGCTGGACGGCAGCGAGGTCCACAGGGAGCATATACGCGGCGGCTTCGCCGGCGTGGACGGCTCCACCGTGCGGATCGTAAAGATGTGATCATTCCAAGGAGGTCCCGATGGACAGCGAACTCGAACTCGAAACGACCGGATCAGGACAGGTCGATATAGACGCCGCCGCCGAAGCCGCGGCCGAAGTCCTCGACGCCGCCGGAGACGGCGCTCCCGAACCGGAGCCCGCCGAAGCGCCCGCGCCGGAAGAGCTTCCGCGCGTCACGGACGACGCGCCCGATTCAAATCTTCCGTCCGACAGCGACGGACTTCCCGTGTTCCGCGTCTCGGGCATCATGAAGGATCCCGAGACGGGCGAGCCGATACCCTCGGCTCCGGCGAGGCCCGAAAGCGCCAGGCAGGACGAGGCCCGCGCCGAAGCGCGAAGCAAAAAGAAAGGCATATTAGGGCTCTTCGCGAAGAAAAAAGCTCCCGCCGCGGGACCGAAGGCTCAGACCGCGAAGCCGGCCGCGCCTGCCGCCCCGAAG
>JAEEVI010000034.1 GCA_016287035.1 Bacillota bacterium | reverse complement strand
TGTCGTATCCGATGTCGTGAGCGCATCTGGCGAGAGCGAACGCTTCCTCGTGGGAAATGTGAGCGGTGCTGCAGATCATTCCGTATTCCTTGCAGAGCTCAAGAACGTATCCCGCCTCGGGGATCAGCTTGCCGTTATCGTCGACGATCCTGATGCCGGGGACGGGGAAGCCCGCGTCGCTCATCTTGATGTGCATGCCGATGACGTTGCGCATGTTCTTCTCGAGCCTGGGACGGTCGTGCTGAGCGTCGAAGGTCGGGAACCATACGAACTTGGCGCCGATCTGGCCGTTGTTCTCGACGACGAAGGGGTTGATCCCTCCGACCGACCTGTTGAGCACCACGCCGCCGTACACCTCTACTTCGGGGGTGTACTTGTGGGCCATGATGGCTCTCTCGGCAGTCGACGTGAAGTGCGACTTGATCGTGAAGCCCTTCATTCCGGCGGCCTTGAATCTCTGTGCCATCTCGTAGTCGTCAGCCTTGCGGGGACGGACGTCCGGACCGGTGTGCATGTGAAGGTCGTATGAGCCCCTCATTATCTCTCTGAGGTGCAGAAAGCTTGTATCAACCATTGGTAATTACCTCCTAAATAAGAGCCTTTATCACAGTTCAGCCGGCTATTTGCCTATGCTGTTCTTGATCTTCATAAGGCGTCCGATCTCGGTGACGGGCGCGTTCTCGTCCAGAGCCTTCGCGCACTGATCCTCGACTTCCGCTATCTTCTGAACATATTCGAAGACCTTGTCGAAGTGCTCTCTGGGGATGAATACGACGCCGTCGGCATCGCCGACCATTATGTCTCCGGGGCAGAGCTTCTGTCCCTGACATACTACGGGCTTGCCTACGCTCGTTATCCTGAGCTTGGGATCGGGCAGTCTCGTCTTGGGGCCTTCGCAGAATATCGGCATCGTGCCCTTGCGCATCTCCGCGATATCCCTGCATCTGCCTTCGACGACTATCGCCTTTATGCCCTTATTCTGGGCGGAGCGGTATACGTTGCCTCCGAGGACGCTCATGTCGTGGACGCCCGTCATTACGAGCACCTTGCCCGGAGGGCACATGTCGACCATCTCGTAGAGCGAATATACCTGTTCGTCCCCGGCCACATAGCTGTAGCCCGCGGGGTAGACCTCGCCTACGAACGTCGCGCCTTCCTGAACGGGATACGCCCCGTCGATCCAGCCCGACAGTCCCAGCTTGCGAAGGGCGTCTGTTACGAAGCCCGATTCGCAGCCGGCGAGGAAATCCATTTTTTCCTGAAGATCCATATTACTTATACCTTGATCTCTTTATTTGCGGATGTCCGCGAGGAAGGCGAGAGTCTTGTCGAAGACGTCCTTGCCGATGATGTCGTAGAACTGCTCATACAGAGGAGCGACAGCTTCCTGCATGCTCGCTACGTCGGGATTGTGGCCGACGATGGTTCCGGACTTCTCGATCTCAGCGATCTTGTCAGCTTCGGTGGAAGCTACGGCATTGCGCTGATCGGCGAGAGCCTTCTGGGCGCACTCTTCCATAACTGCCTGGAGCTCGGGGCTGAAGGACTCGAACTTGGAGTTGTTGAAGCAGAGATACCATGCGCTGTACATGTGGTTGGTGAGGTCTACATACTTGGAGACGGTGTAGAGCTGCATGCTGTAGATGGAGGAGATAGGGAACTCGCATCCGTCTACGGTCTTCTGCTGCATAGCCGTGAATACTTCGCCGCCGGGCATCGGTGTCGGGTTGGCTCCGAGAAGATCGAACATCGAGATGTAGAGCGGTGCGGACATTACACGCCACTTGAGGCCCTTGAAATCCGCGGCCGAGTTGATGGGCAGCTTGTTGTTGAGGCACTGACGGAATCCGCCGTCGCCGATCGCGAGGATCTTGCAGTTGCAGGTGGTCTTAGGCGCTTCGCACAGGCCCTGCATGATATCGCTGTCGATGAACTTGTGGACTTCGTCGTAGTCAGCGAACATGAACGGCATGAACAGTACCTGATGCGCGGGGTTCTGATCCGCTACGGAGGTACCGGTCGTTACGACGCAGTCGAGCGTTCCGAGGGAAATGCCCTCGAGCAGCTCTGCGTCCATACCCATGACGCCGTCGCCGACGATGTCTACGGTCACCTTGCCGCCGGTGGCTTCCTTGAGGTACTCACCGAACTTGGAAGCGAGGATGTGAACGTCGTCGTCCTCGGTCATCGGATGCGGATGAGCGATCGTGAACGTCATTTCGGGGAATTCCGGAGCTGCGGGTGCAGCCGGAGCCGCGGGAGCTGCCGGAGCTGCGGGTGCAGCCGGAGCCGCGGGTGCTGCGGGAGCGGATGCTGCCGGCTTGCTTCCGCATGCGGTCAGCGTCAGCACCATGAGCAGTGCGAGGATAATGGAAATCGTCTTCTTCATCTTGAACTATCTCCTTTTACTTAAACTTTAAAGAATGAACTTTTTATATCTGAAACGTCTCCCGGAACCTACTGCCCGTATATGAGGTTCGGCAGGAACGTTGTCAGCTGCGGCAGGAACGCGAGGATGATCATTACGGCCATCGCCGCGAACATGAACGGCAGAGCGCCCTTTACGACGTCGGTGTACCGCTGGTCGGTGATGGAGGCCGCGGTAAAGAGGTTGACGCCGAACGGCGGGGTAACGAAGCCTACTACGAGGACCGTTACGAATATGATCGCCAGGTGCAGCTCGTCGATGCCGAGCGCGATGCCCGTGGGAACGATTATCGGCGCGAGGATCGAGATGCTGGCTATCGTCTCCATGAGGCAGCCTACGATCATGAGTATGACCAGCAGAGCCATCATGTACAGAGTCTTGTTGTGGAGCAGCGGAACGAGCACTCCGGTGACCTTCGTCGGTATCTTGGTAGCCGCGAGGATCCACGCGAAGAGGTTTGCCGTGCCTACGATGAGCATGCTCACGGCCGTGGTCTCGGCCGACTTTACGAGGATCTTCACCATCTTCTTCGGAGTCATGGACCTGTAGCAGATGGCGATGACCGTGCTGTAGACGCAGGCTATTCCGGCAGCTTCCGTCGGAGTGAACACGCCGCCGTAGATGCCGCCCAGAACGAGGATCGGCATGAACAGCGTTCCGGCCGCGCGCCAGGTGAGCTTGAGCTTCTCCTTAGCGGTGTAGTGCTGCTCCGTGACCTTTACGTCGTACTTGTTGCGCGCGAGGAAGTTGTTTACGATTATGAGCGCCGCCGCGATCGCGACGCCGGGAACGATGCCTCCCATGAACATCTTCGAGATGCTGATGCCCATGGTCGTGCCGTAGATTATCATCGGGATGCTCGGCGGGATGATGGGGCCGAGAGCGCCGCCCGTAGCCACGAGGCCGGCGGATGCTCCCTTCGGATATCCGTTCTGGACGAGAGCCGGATACATGATCGCGCCGATAGCGGCTACCGTCGCCGGACCGCTGCCCGTAAGGGCCGCGAATATCGCGCACGCGATGATCGTTACTACGCCGACGCTTCCGCGGCGCTTTCCGAATATGCACGTTACCCATTCGACGAGGCGCTGGGACATGCTGCTCTCTTCCATTATGTAACCCGCGAGTATGAACAGCGGGCAGGCCAGGATAGTGAAGCTGTCGAGGCCTCTTACCGTGCGCTGGACGACTACCAGAAGATCCGCGAACCCGGAGGAGTACATCATCAGCGAGCAGCTGAGAAGAAGCGAGAACGCGATGGGGATCCCCAGGAACATGAGGACGAAGAGCGCGATGAAAAGCAATGCCGTCATATCTTCTCATCCTCCTTCTTTGCGGTGAACTCATCGAGGATAGCCGTTATGCAGTGGAGGACGATTATCGCTCCGCTGACAGGCACGCACAGATAGACGTAGCCCATCGGGATGCGCAGAGCCGCCGAAAGGCTGGGCATCGTGCTGACCGTCATGCGCCATCCGAAGATGATGAACACTATGCCGCCGACCGCCAGCGCCGCGTAGAGTATCAGCGCGTATAACCTTCTCGCGTGTCTGCGGAACAATCCGGCGAAGATATCGACGGACGCGCCGCTTCCGTGCTTTACGGTTATCGTCGTGGCGAACATGACGAGCCAGATGAAGAGATAGCGCATTATCTCCTCGCTCCATGAGAGCGAATTGTTGAGCACGTATCTGCAGAACACCTGCA
>JAEEVI010000033.1 GCA_016287035.1 Bacillota bacterium | reverse complement strand
GTCTTGCTGACCGACCCGCTGCGGACCCTGTAGACGTTGCTGACGTTCCCCACCGTGCTTATGCCGAGCCTTACGACACCGCTGTCAGTGTTTATCGTGTTCCCCAAAAGGTCGTACACGGGCCTGTGGCACCCGATGTCCACGGTCTCGGATCCACCTATGAGTATTACGCTGATGCCGATCTCGGGCGACACTCCTGTGAAGCCCTCGCCGTTGGTGAGAGCGAACACGGGCGATTTGACGGTCACGACGGCCTGACCTCCGCTGCCGGAGGGCTGATCGGCCTGCTTCGCGAGCTCTTCGGACTTCCTGACGGAGGCGAGCAGCATCAAGGCGCAGGCGCCCCTGTCGGCGGGAACGTCTCCGAGCCTGCCTTCCGCCGCTATCCCGAGCTCCGCCGCCTTGGCGATATACGCCGCGGGATATCCTCCCTGCGCGCCGTCCATGTCGAAGCCCATGGCGCGAAGCATCATCGCGGCCGCCTCCGTCATGCTGACGCCCGAATCGGGATCGAACACGGAGGCGCTGCGGCCCTTTATGATGCCCTTTTCGTTTGCCGCGGCGATGAACCCTTCAGCCCAGTGGCCGCGGCAGTCCTCGAAGGAAGCCGCGCTTTGCGAGGCTGTTATGCCGAAAGCCGCGCATACGAGCTTTGCCATCTGCGACCTCGTGACGACCGTTTCGGGTCTGTACGTTCCGTCCGGATAGCCGTCGACTATCCCGCGGCCCATCAGCTCCTCGACGGCGGCCTCGCATTCGAGCCCGGCGACGTCCGAAGGCGCCTGGGCGAAAACAGCCGCGGGAGCAAGGCACATCGCCGCGCAGAGCAGGATCGTCAATAATCTCTTCATAGTATCCTCCAGAGAAGAAAAGCCAGGCGCGCGGCCTGGCTTTGATTTCAGCTTTTTACTTGAGAGCTTCCTTAGCGACGGCGACCATCTCGCCGAATCCCTTGGGATCGTGGATAGCCATCTCGGAGAGCATCTTGCGGTTGAGCTCGACGCCGGCCTTCTTGAGTCCGTCCATAAGCCTGCTGTAGGATATGTCGTTAGCTCTCGCCGCGGCGTTGATCCTGGTGATCCAGAGCTTTCTGTACTCTCTCTTCTTGAGCTTGCGGCCCATCTCGGCGCTGCGCAGAGCCCTTCTTACCGCGGGATTAGCCGCTGTGAATATCTTATGCTTGGAGCCGTAGAAGCCCTTCGCGAGCTTTAAGATCTTCTTGTGTCTTCTCTTGGCTGCCATGCCCTTCTTTACTCTTGCCATTTTTGCCTACCTCCCTTATTTACCGATAAGAACGCTCTTGATCCTCTTCATGTCCGCGTGGGTCAGGATCGTGGCCTGACGCAGGCCTCTCTTACGCTTTGCGGTCTTCTTAGTAAGGATATGGCTCTTATATGCCTTATTTCTCTTAACTTTGCCGGTTCCGGTAAGCTTGAATCTCTTCATTGCCCCTCTGTGGGACTTCATCTTGTTCTTTGCCATTTTTCCTCTTCCTTCCTTTAAATTCCGGCGGAACTGCCGTCTATTCTCCGGCAGTTTCCTCCGCAGCCTTGCGCGCTGCTTTGGCTGCCTTCTCCCTTTCCTTTTCGGTCTTGGGAGCAATGGTCACTGACATATTGCGGCCTTCGAGAACGGGGTTCTTTTCCATAGTTCCCTCTTCGGCTAGCATCTCGCAGAACCTGAGCATGCTTTGCCTGCCCTGATCGATGTGTCCCATCTCTCTTCCGCGGAAGCGCATGCTGACCTTTACCTTGTCGCCTCCCCTGAGGAATTTGACGGCGGTGGTGGCCTTGGTCTCAAGATCGTGGGCCTCCGTAAAGATGCCCAGTCGGATCTCCTTGACCTCCATGGTCTTCTGCTTCTTCTTGGCTTCCTTGTCCTTCTTCTGCTGCTCGTAGCGGTATTTGCCGTAGTCCATGATCTTGCACACGGGCGGAGCAGCGTTCGGAGATATGTTCACGAGATCCATATTCGCCTCGGCTGCCTTAGCCATCGCGTCCTTGATCGGAACGATGCCGAGCTGCTGACCTTCGGAGTCTATGAGACGGACCTCTTTAGCGCGTATCTCTTCGTTGATAAGGGCTTCCTTTTTAATGGTCTTGTACCTCCGTTAAAAATAAAAGAGCGGACGCAAAGTCCGCTCCGATAACAGGCAAAAGCCTTGATTACCAATATCGACCTCTTCGGCGAGCCTTGAGGCGAGAAGCGGAACTTCTGCTTAACACAGCAGATATGATACCGCCGCGCCGCCGGAATGTCAACAAAAATGGCAAAATAATCGCAATTAATTTTTAAGCCGCGCCGGATATGACGCGCCGCCCGCGGCCGCGCCGCAAGGATCCTGTCCGGGCTAATTCCAGTACCTGAAGACGCCCTTTACGAGGCCGAGGATCTTTACGTCCTTGACTATTATAGGGCTCATCGAGCTGTTCTCCGGCTGGAGCCGTATGTGATCGCCCTCCTTGTAGAAGGTCTTGACGGTCGCCTCGCTCTCGAAGCCGTCGACCATCGCGACGACGATATCGCCGTTGTTGGCGCTGCTCTGCTGCTGGACGAGTATGTAGTCGCCGTCGAATATGCCGGCTTCGATCATGGACTCGCCGTGAACGGTGAGCATGAAGCTGCTGCCGCGTCCGAGGAACCTGGCGGGAAGCGGGAAGGTATCCTCTATGTTCTGCTCGGCGAGTATGGGCGTGCCCGCGGCAATGCGGCCGACGACGGGGATGTCGACGACGTCCTCGCGCTCCCTGAGAGATACGCCCGAGGGCTGCTCCTTCGGCATCGTGACGTCCAGCGCCCTCTTCTTTCCGGCCTGCTTTTTTATATAGCCCTTCTCCTGCAGGATGCTGAGCGCCTTGTGCACCGTGGACGTCGATCTTATGTCCAGCGCGGCGCATATATCTCTTACCGTCGGAGGATATCCGCAGTTTGAGATGTATCCGCGCATGTATTCGAGTATAGACTGCTCTCTGGAGGAAAGCTCTTCCATCGCGACCCCTTTCCCCTTCCGCCGGCGGAAGGCAGGACAAATGTTCGTTATAAATAATATAACATCGGCGCCGGAAAATGTAAACAAATGTTCTGAAAAAATTTTCCGCGGATATCCGGCGGAAACCCGGCCCGCGCCTAAAAACCGGCCGCTCCGTATAGTATTTTTCCGAGCGGTATAAAAATCCTCCAGCGCTTGAAATTTCAACATTTTTCGATTGAACTGCATTCCCCGCGGTGTTATAATCTCCGCAATGCTGTCCGGAGAAGACCGGCAGCAAATTTAAAAGGGAGGTCACCCAAAAATGACAAAGATCCTGTCTTCTTCACTGCTCGTGATATTCTTCGCCGCCATGATACTCGTCGGAGTATATACGCGGAGGCACTCCTCGAACGTCGAGGGATTCGTCCTCGGAGGGCGCTCCGTGGGCCCGTGGCTCACAGCCTTCGCGTACGGCACGTCTTATTTCTCGGCCGTTATCTTCGTCGGATACGCCGGACAGTTCGGATGGCTGTACGGTCTGTCCGCGACGTGGGCGGGTCTGGGCAACGCTTTCATAGGCTCGCTCGCCGCCTGGTACATACTCGGCAGAAGGACCCGCATCATGACTCAGAGCCTCGACGCGAGGACGATGCCCGAGTACTTCGGAAAGCGCTACGCCTCCCCCGCGCTCAAAACGGCGGCGGCAATCATAGTTTTCATATTTTTAATTCCGTATACCGCTTCTCTTTACAACGGACTTTCGAGCCTTTTCGGTCTCGTCTTCGAGCTCCCCTACTGGGTCGTGATCGCGGTGATGGCCGTGCTCACCGGCATATACGTCATCGTGGGCGGATATATGGCGACCGCGGTCAACGACTTTATACAGGGGATAATAATGCTCGCCGGCATCTGCGCCGTCATAGGGGCGACTGTAGGCGACAACGGAGGTCTCATCAAAGCGATGCAGAGCCTTTCCGCCGTTCCCGCGGACGGCTGGAGCGGCGGAGCCTACACATCATTCCTCGGACCCGATCCGCTCGCGCTGGTCTTCGTGGTCGTGCTCACGTCTCTCGGAACGTGGGGCCTTCCGCAGATGATCGGAAAGTTCTACGCGATAAAGAGCGAGAAGGATATAACGAAAGGGACGGTCATCTCGACGTTCTTCGCGATAATCGTCGCGGGAGGCTGCTATTTCCTCGGAGGCTTCGGAAGGCTGTACGCGGACAGGATAAGCTACAGCGCCGCGGGAAAGCCCCTGTTCGACACTATCATCCCCGCGATGCTCTCAACGCTGCCCTCGGTCGTCATCGCTGTCGTCATCGTTCTCGTCCTTTCGGCCTCGATGTCGACGCTCTCGTCGCTCGTGCTGACCTCCAGCTCGACGTTCACGCTCGACGTCGTAAAGCCGTCCGCGAAGAACGGCATGACTGAGAAAACGCAGGTGTTCGTGATGCGGCTGTTCATCGTTTTCTTCATAATGGTCTCGGCCGCCATAGCCATTATCAAGGACGCCCACCCCAGCGTCACATTCATAGCGCAGATGATGGGAGTCTCATGGGGAGCGCTCGCGGGCGCGTTTCTCGCCCCGTTCCTCTACGGTCTATACTGGAAGGGCGCCACGAAGGCCTCCGCGGCAGCATGTTTCGTATGGGGCTGCGCGATAGCGGCCGTTCAGCTCGTCGTCTCTCTCGGCGGCATAGACGCTTCGGCGTGGGGCCCTGCCATCGGCTATATATTCAAGTCGTCCATCAACTCCGGAGTGATCGCGATGCTCGGAGGCATGCTGATCGTTCCGGCGGTGAGCCTGTTCACGAAAAAGCAGGACCGCGCCGAGCTCGACAGGATGTTCGGCTGCTTCGACGTAAAGGTCCAGGTCCCAAAGAAGCAGGCGCTGGACTGAGAGCCTGCCCTTCCTGTTCTCGAGCCGTTTGATGTTCCGGCCCGATTGTGTTACAATCTCAGGCAGTCGCATCGATCGGGGAGGCTTTCAGATGAACAGGTATACCGTCTCGGTCCTTCTGAGCGGCTTTCTGTGGGGATTCATGGGATTCTGCCGCAGGCAGCTCGCCGGCATGGGGATCGACGCCGCGGGAATGATAATATGCAGATGCGGGCTCGCGGCGGTCATGTTCGCGGTCTGGATCGCGCTGCGCGACCCGAAGGAGCTGCGCTTCAGGCTTAAGGACGCGTGGTGCTTCGCCGGAAGCGGCATATTCGCGCTGCTGTTTTTTACGTTCTGCTATTTCCAGGCCATGAGCTATATGAGCCTGTCGGCGGCGGCGATACTCCTGTACACGGCCCCCGCGATAGTGATGCTGCTCTCCGCGGTGTTTTTCAAGGAGCCGCTCACGCGCCGCAAGCTCTTCGCGCTCGCGCTCGCCTTCGCGGGATGCTGCCTCGTCTCGGGAATAGGGTCCGGCACGGTGATAACGGGCACGGGCCTCGCCTACGGGATCTGCGCGGGGATCGGCTACGCGCTGTACAGCATCTTCGCGCGCTTCGCGCTGAACAGAGGGTATTCGACGAATACTATAAACTTCTGGTCGTGCCTGCTCGCCGCTTCGGGGGCATGCGCGATATTCGGAGCCGGTCCGACGTTCTCGGCGATGTTCTCATCGCCCCGCACCTTTTTCTGGTGCATTGCGGCGGCATTCTTCACCTGTTTTCTCGCGTACTCGCTTTATACGTACGGTCTTTCCGGTATCGAGACAGGCAAGGCGTCCGTCATCGCTTCGATCGAGCCGGTCACGGCGACGTTCGTCGGGCTTCTTCTGTACGACGAGCGCCTGACCGTGCAGTCCGCCGCAGGGGTGATCCTCGTGCTCGCCGCGATCGTCCTCCTCAACACGGATAAAAAGACCGGCGCCTGAAAAGACGCCGGCGGCAAATATGACGATGAACAGCGCCCGGCGTTCCTGCGCCGAGCGCTGACTTTTACACTATTTCATCTCGTAATTCATATAAACGCTTCCGTCGAGCTTCTTCCAGCACAGCAGGCCGTCGGAGAGCGTCATGTAGCCGCAGTCGGAACCGCCCTTGGGTATGGAGACGGAGCCGGGATTGCAGTAGATCCCGCCGCCGGGGAGCTTTTCGCACGCGGGCACGTGCGTGTGCCCGCAGAGCAGCAGGTCGAGCTCCTCGAGGGGCGGAAGGTAATGCGGTCCGTACCTGTGGCCGTGCGTCGCGAATATCATCCTTCCCTGCCAGGGCAGGCACATATAATCCGACGTGATCGGGAACTCCAGCACCATCTGGTCGACCTCCGCGTCGCAGTTGCCGCGCACGCAGAATATGTCGTTTTTGAGCTCGTTCAGCATCGCGGCGGTCGAGGGGCAGTCGTACTCGCCGGGGAGCGCGTTGCGCGGGCCGTGATACAGTATGTCGCCGAGAAGAAGCATCTTGTCGGCCTTTTCGGCGCAGTATCTTTCGATGAGGCGCCTCGTGCATTCCGCGGAACCGTGTATATCCGAAGCTATAAGAAGTTTCATCGGTCTCTCCTTTCGGGCGCTCGCCCGTGTATCAAAAGAAGGAGAGCTTCCTCTCCTTCCTGAGTCTGGTGGGCGATATTGGACTCGAACCAACGACCTCCTGCATGTCGAGCAGGCGCTCTAACCAGCTGAGCTAACCGCCCATGTCGCCATGGCGAGCGCATCTGAAACGGTGTGCGCAAAATGTATATTACAATAGCGCCGGCAAAATTGCAAGAAGAATTTGTCCGCAGGCGCGCGCAAACAGTACAAAGGTCCGTTACAGGCTGCCGATATACTCGTACTCAGCTCCGGCAGCGTCCATACGGGCCCTGCAGATACCGACCGCCGCGGGACTGCTGTCGCATATTATGAAGCTC
>JAEEVI010000032.1 GCA_016287035.1 Bacillota bacterium | reverse complement strand
ATACTGGAGCCACAACCCAGGGTCTTAACCGCTTGACGATACCCACCGCATTCCGCTTCCCGCGGTCCCTTCTGGCCGGCTTTTGAGCCACCAAAAAGGTTTGGCGACCCGAACGAGGCTCGAACTCGTGACCTCCAGCGTGACAGGCTGGCATTCTAACCAACTGAACTACCGGGCCAAAAAAGAAATGGTAGCGGCGAGTGGAGTCGAACCACCGACCTTCCGGGTATGAACCGGACGCTCTAGCCAACTAAGCTACACCGCCACAATTGCAGTATCCCGCGACGCTGCAAGGGTTATATTACCATCGAAGATTTTACGTGTCAAGGAATATTTGACGCGGCGCGTCAGTTTTTTAAGGCGGCCTCCTCGAGCGTTATCCTGCCGATCTTTCCGGCCCTGAATTCGTCAAGCACGGTCCTGGCGGTCCTCTCGTAGTCGATCCGGCCGCCGCTCATGACGAAGCCCCTCTTTTCGGCGATAGCCTCCATGTTCCCGAGAGGAGTATCCAGGATACCGCTCAGCCTGTAGCGCGCCGCGAGCATGTCCGGATACATCTCAGCGAGGCGTCCGATCAGCTCCAGCCCGAGCTCGGTCAGATCCATCGTCTCGTCCTTTATAGAGCCGCAGAACGCCAGATCCAGCCCGACGGAGGGGTCCTCGAACTTCGGCCACAGTATACCCGGAGTGTCGAGCAGCATTATGCCCTCTCCGATGTTTATCCACTGCTTTCCCCTCGTGACTCCGGGCTTGTTTCCGGTCTTCGCGCTCTTTCCTCCCGCGAGCCTGTTTATGAGCGACGATTTCCCGACGTTCGGTATGCCGACGATCATGAGGCGCAGCGGCCTCTTTCTCTCCCTGCCCTCGTTCTTTTCCGCGCGCAGCCTTTCCAGCAGGGCAAGCAGCTTTTTGGCGCCCTCGCCGGAATTCGCGTTCGTCTGTATGACCGACGCGCCGCCGTCCGACAGCGCGCGCTCCCAGAGATCGTTCTGCGCGGGCGAGGCAAGATCGCTCTTGTTGAGTACGACTATCCGGGGCTTCGCGCCGGTGATCTCCTTTATTACGGGATTTCTGCTGGACAGGGGTATCCTCGCGTCGAGTATCTCGCAGACGAGATCCACGAGCTTTAAGTTCTCCTGTATCAGCTCCCGCGTCTTCTTCATGTGACCGGGGTACCAGTTGATGCTTTCCATTTCCGTTCCTGCCTGCGCTCGGCCGTCAAAGAAAAACAGGAGAGCCTGTTCGGTTCTCCTGCCTGACTGAATTACATGTCCTTGCTCTTTATCTTGGCGGACTTTCCTGTCCTCTGCCTCATGTAGTTGAGCTTGGCTCTCCTTACATCGCCCTTGCGGACGACCTCGATCTTCTCGATCCTGGGGCTGTGGAGGGGGAACGTCTTCTCGACGCCTACGCCGGATGCAATTCTTCTTACGGTGAAGGACTCGCTTACACCGCCGTTCTGTCTCTTAAGGACAAAACCTTCGAAAACCTGGATCCTTTCCCTGTTTCCTTCCTTGATCTTGATGTGTACGCGAACGGTGTCGCCTACAGAAAACTGAGGAATGTCGGTTCTCTCGTACTCTTGAGTGATAGACTTGATAAGATCCATTTCGTATTCTCCTTTTGTTTTCTAGACGTTCTTGCCAAACCCCCGCAGCCCTTGTGGCTGCTGCTTTTGACAGCGGACCGCCCGTAATACGCAGGGATTATGATAGCATACGGTTTTTTCAAATGCAAGAAGAAAATCGCATTTTTCGCAAGCCTTCTAAGCCCTCGGATGCGCTCTGTCGTAGACGTCCATGATCCTGTTCCTGGAGAGCGTGACGTACAGCCGCGCCGCGGTGAGGCTCTCGTTGCCCATCAGTTCCTGCAGCGACTTAAGGTCGGCGCCGTTCTGTATGAGATGCGCGGCGAACGAGTTGCGCAGTATCTGCGGGCTGAGGTCGTCGGATATGCCGGCCTTTGAGCCGTAGAACTTTATTATCTTCCAGATCCCCTGGCGCGATATCCTCTCGCCGGTGTAGTTCAGGAACAGCGCGCCGTCGTCCTCCCTTTCGCCGAGGAGCGACGCTCTGGGACCGCCCAGATACGCGAGCAGCGCGGACCTCGCCGGGCGCCCTATCGGGATTATCCTCGTCTTCGCGGACTCCCCGGCGCAGGATATGAAGCCTATCCGCAGATCCAGGTCCGAAACGTCCGCGTCGGCTGCTTCGCTGGCCTTGAGCCCGCAGGCGTACATGAGCTCCAGAAGAGCCCTGTCGCGCATGCCGCGCACGGAATCGTCGGGCTGAGACAGGAGCTTTTCGACCTGCTCGACTGTAAGGAACTCGGGATCCTTCTGGCCGACCCTCGGAGCCTTTATGCTCCTCGCCGGATTGCGCTGGAGCTTTCCGTTGTTCACGAGAAACTCGAAATACTTCCGGACCGACACCATCTTCCTGTTTATGGTCGATCCGCTGCGGCTGCTGTCCTTGAGCATCATGAGGAACGCCGCTATGTCGGCGCTGCCGCAGCCCTCGACAGTGCATCCGCGCCCGGCGCAGAAGCGCTCGAGCTCGTGGACGTCTCCCAGATACGCGTTTACCGTCGCTGTCGCGGCGTTCATGTCTCTTTCGAGGAATGCCGCGAACTCCCTTTCGTACTTCATTTCGCCTCCGAAGCCTCTCTGGCCGCCCAGAGAACCGCTATTATCGTCTTTGAATCCTGTATGTCGCCTCGCTCCACCATTTTGAGCGCTTCTTCGAGATCCACCTCGTAGAGGTCGATCGCCTCGTCGTCGTCGAAATCGGTCTCGCCCTTCTCGGTGACGCGGCACTCGTACAGCCAGATGCGCTCGCTGCAGTAGCCGATCGCGCCGTAGAAGACCGTAAGGAACTTCATCTCTCCGCAGGCGTAGCCGGTCTCCTCGCGGAGCTCCCTTCTCGCGACCTCCGCCCTGTCCGTCTCCCCCGGCTCTATCTTTCCGGCGGGTATCTCCCACAGGACCGCTTCCGCGGCTTTTCTGTACTGGCGAACGAGGAGGAGCTTACCCTGAGGGGTCCTCGCGAGCATCGCGACCGCTCCGTTGTGCTCTATTATATCTCTCTCGGCCGTCCTGCCCCCGGGCGCCTGCACCGTATGGTGGCGCAGCGTGAAGATCGGCCCCTTGTATATGACGTGCGATTCTATCGTTTTTTCTTCGAATGTCATCTTTATCTCTCCGGATACGTGAGGTTGACTGTAATAAATTATACGTCACAACGACCCTTTCAGTCCACAGGAAAAAACATGTTTTGCAGCCAACCTTTTTTCTGCAACTGCTTGCGCGAGCTGAAACTACTTGATATAATTCAATTGCGGCTATCCCCCTGATGGCCGTACAGATCTCTAATCCCAATACCCCTTTTGAACAAAAGAAGCTGCTCCCCTGCGGCTTCTTTTGTTTTTCGCGCGAACGTTGTACAATATTCAGCGGAAAAGGCGGTGCGGAAAGTTGACAGATCCATACGCGAAAGATCTCAGAACGTGCGCGTTCGACATAGAGACCGCGGGCCTCAGCCCCGGAAGAGACATCATAATAAGCGCGTCGTTCTGCGACATAGAAGACGACGGGGACGGAGCGGGCAGCGTTTTTCAGCTGTTCTGCGAGCACCCGTCGCAGGAGAGGCAGCTCGTAAAGGACATCCTTTCCGTGCTGTCGGGATACGACTGCGTCGTCACCTACAACGGCGCGAGATTCGACCTGCCGTTCATAAGAGCGAGAGCCGCGGCGTGCGGCGTCTCGTCGCCCGCGCCGATGTTCTGGTCGATAGACATGTACAGAAGGCTCAAGATGTACTGGCCTCTGGCGGAGCGCATGCCCAGACTCAGCCAGAAGTCCGTGGAATCGGCGCTCGGGCTTTCAGCCTCGCGCGAGGATCCGATCGGCGGAGCCGAATGCATAAGCCTCTACAACGCGTATCTGATGGGCGGAGAAGAACAGAACAGAGACGCAATACTCCTCCACAACGGCGACGACGTGCGCCAGCTCGCCAGGATATTCGCCGCCTGCAGCTTCCTTCCCTTCGACAGGATCGCGTTCGAGCGCGGCTTCGGCATCCTTCGCGGCGGCGGGATCGGCGACAGGCGCCTCGCGGTCACGGGTCCGGCGTCCGTGTCGAAAAACGTCCTCTCCGTCCTCGGCCGCACCGAAAAAGGCCTCATCCCGGCGGACATATACGCCGACGCTTACAGATACGAATACTCCTCCCAGACCGGCAAGTTCAGCCTCAAGGTCCCTCTTCAAAAGGAAGCGGGCATGCTCTTTTCAGATCTCGCGGCGCTTCCTGTCGAGATCTCCGAATTCCGCGAGCTTGCGGGTTTTCACAGCGGCTATCTCGTCATAAAGGACGGCAGCGGCGTCAGGTCCCGCGAAGCCGCCGCCCTCATATCCTCTCTCCTGCGTT
>JAEEVI010000031.1 GCA_016287035.1 Bacillota bacterium | reverse complement strand
TTTAGGCGAACGGCGAAGCAAAATGTAAATAAATGGTAAATCTATGATATTCGCTTTTCGGGGAAAAGTCCAGCTCATTTTAGGTGGACGAGGGGCGGACGCATGCGAGGGGCGGTGCCGGGGCGCACGGGGCGAAAACGAAGGAGACTGTGACGGGGCGCACGGGGGGGGTGAACGCGAAGGCGACGGTGACGGGGCGCACGGGGGCGAAAACGAAGGAGACGGTGACGGGGCGCTTGGGGAAGGTTGCGAGGGCAGCGGCGGATCGAGGGATTCGTGCCCGCAAAAGTAACATACGTTACCTTGATTTTTGTATTTTCATACTATTATAATTGAGTGAAAACGTATTCAGCCGCGCGTTATCGTTTCTGAAAGGAGAGGATCTCTTGTCGTCAGACCGAAAAGCGTCGATAGCACTGCTTGCGTTCTGTGCTGTGGACGCTGTACTCACTAAAAATCTTCCCACGTCGACCATGAACGGCGCGCCCGGACCGAGCGCGTTCCCCTGGGTGATGCTCGCGCTTCTCGCGGTCCTCAGCCTCGTGCTGTTCTTCAGGAGCGGCAGCAGGGAGAACGAAAAGCCGAAGGATTCGCTGAAGAAAGCGATGTTCATATTCGGGGCGATGGCGCTGTACTTCGTGCTCGTACCGGTCATCGGATTCCTCGTCGGGACGTTCGTCGGGATCGCGCTGTTCCTGCGCATAACGGTCAAGTCGTGGCCGAAGTGCCTCATAACGGCGGGTCTCACGGCCGCCGTCCTCTACGTCCTGTTCAAGGTCATATTCCATATTTCTCTGCCTTCGGGCTTTCTGCCGTTTTAAGGAGGATGGACTATGGCTGTTTTGACTGAAGCTTTCGGAATGGTGCTGACCGCGCAGAACTTCATGATGATGCTCATCGGCGTCGTCATCGGTCTCGTCTTCGGCGCTATACCCGGACTCACGTACATGACGGGCATCCTGCTCGTGCTCCCGATGACGTTCGGTCTCGACTCGATCTCCGCCGTCTCGATACTGCTCGGCGTTTACTGCGCCGGAATGTGCGGCGGCTCCACCTCCGCGATCCTTCTCGGCATCCCCGGCACTCCTTCCGCCGCCGCCACCGTCCTCGACGGCTATCCGCTGTCGAAGAAGGGGCACGCCGACAAGTCGCTCGGCATGGCGCTGTTCTCGTCCGTGATGGGCGGGCTCATAAGCCTCGTCATCCTGAGCATCGCGGCGCCGCTCATAGCGAACGCCACTAGGCACTTCGGCGCCGCGGAACGCTTCGCGCTGGTGTTCATGGGGCTCACGTGCATCTGCCGCGTCTCGAGCGGCAACATGCTCAAGGGCGTCATCAGCGGGATCCTCGGCGTCATGATAACCTTCATCGGGCTGGATCCGGTAATGGGCGTGCAGCGCTACACGTTCGGAAATCTGCACCTGATGGGCGGCATAAACCTGCTGCCGGTGCTGATCGGAATGTTCGCGATCCCCGAGATCATAAAGTGCATACTTCATAAGAACGAGGTAAAGATAAAGGACACGAGGCAGAAGATCTCGCTGCCGACGCTTAAGGAATTCAGATACTGCTTCCCGACGATCCTCAAGAGCACGTTCATCGGGACGCTCATCGGGGCGATCCCCGGCACCGGCGGCCCGACGGCCTGCTTCCTCTCGTACGACCAGGCGCAGCGCGACGCGAAGAAGCGCGGCGACGAGGTCCCGTTCGGAGAGGGCAACATCCTCGGCGTAGCCGCGCCCGAGGCCGCGAACAACGGCGTGACGGGCGGCGCGATGATCCCGATGCTGACGATGGGAGTCCCCGGCGACGGCACCACGGCCGTCATAATGGGAGCCTTTATGATCCACGGGCTTCAGCCCGGACCGATGCTCTTTTCCAAGTCCGCTTCGACGGTCTACGCGATCTTCATGTCGATGTTCATCATCAACATAATGGTCCTGATCGTCCAGTCCCTTGGTATAAGGATATTCGTCAAGGTCCTCGACATACCCATCTACCTGCTCAACGGGATAATCCTCGCGCTCTGCGTCGTAGGTGCGTTCTCGCAGAACAATACGTATTTCGACGTGATAGTCGTGGCCGCGGCGGGCCTGCTCTGCTACCTGCTCGGGCGCGCCGGCTTCTCGACGACTCCGCTGCTTCTGGGCGTGGCGCTCGGAAAGCCCTTCGAGGAGAATTTCCGCCTCGCGCTCAATCTGTCGAGCGGCGATTACACCGTGTTCTTCAGGAGGCCTATCTGCCTCGTGATACTCATAATAACCCTGCTGATAGTCGTCGTTCCGCCGATAAGCGAGCGCCTCACGAAGAAGAAGGCCGCGATCATCGACACGAGCGAGGACTGACGCGCCTGCGCGGAACGTCCGCGCGCATCAGCGATGATACCGCATAACGCGTATCAATATAAAAACGAAAAGGAGAAGAAAAATGAAGAAAGTATTTGCAGTTCTTCTGGCCCTGGCGATGATCCTCGGCATGGCTGCGTGCGGCGGCAACACCGCAAGCACCGCTCCGGCAGCTCCGGCAGCGCCCGCGGCTCCCGCAGAACCCCAGAAGACAGACACACCGGCAGCTCCGGCGGCGCCCGCGGCTCCGGCATTCCCCACGAAGTATCTCGACTTCATGGTAGGCTTCGGCGCAGGCACGGGTTCCGACATCAACGCCCGCATGCTCTGCTCCATCGCCGAGAAGAACCTCGGCCAGACGATCACCGTCACCAACATGGAGGGCGCAGGCGGCGCTCTGGCGTATCAGTACGTTCAGAACCAGCCCGCTGACGGCTACACGCTGTCCTGGAACTCCAACTCCCAGTCCATCGCGCACTACAACGGCAACATGGAATGCACCTACGAGGATTTCGAGCAGCTCTGCAGGATCTCCGTAGAGGACCAGATGCTCGTCGTCGCGGCTGACGCTCCCTGGAACACCCTCGAGGAGTTCGTCGAGTACTGCAAGGCCAACCCCGGCAAGGTCATAATCTCCAACGGAGGCATCGGCGGCTTTAACCACATGGCGGCTGTCGCGTTCGCGCAGGCTACCGGCATCGAGGTCCAGCACGTTCCCCTCTCCGGCGCCGACCAGATCAACGCCATCCTCACGGACGACGTACAGTGCGGCATCGCTACCGCGGCCAACTATCTGCAGTACGTCCTCTCCGGCGAGCTCAAGCCGCTCGTATCCACCGGCGAGAAGAAGCTGACGTTCGAGGGCGCTCCCCCGACGATGCTCGACTGCGGCTACGATATGACGATGTCCATGTACAGAGGCATCTCCGTCAAGAAGGGCACTCCGCAGGAATGCAAGGACATCCTCGAAGCAGCGTTCAAGGCGGCCGTTGAGTCCGACGAGTTCAAGGAATTCGCCGCGAGCAACAACGTATTCATCAGCTGGATGGGCCAGGAGGAGTTCTCCGCGTTCGTAAAGGAAGACGACGCCAAGATCTTCGACCTCATGTCCGGTCTCGGAATGGTGAAGTAGGATATTATCAGCTCTTCGGGACCGGTCGGCGCGGCGAAACGCCGGAAAGCGCCGGCCGGTCCCTTTTTACCCGAAAGGAGGAGAAGTTTTGGATAAGCCCTCAGGAATATACAAGGATATAATGGACAAGCTTATGGAGGTTCATCCAAGACTTGTCGAGATAAGCGATTACATCCACGACAACCCCGAGCTGGGACACGAGGAGTTCAAGGCCGCCAGGATCCTGTGCGACGAGATCGCGGCCGCGGGCTTTTCGGTCGAGGAGGGCGTCGCGGATCTGCCCACGGCGTTCGTGGGAACGTACGCGCCTCATCCGCAGGACGGCCCGACGGTCGCCGTCGTCGCGGAGTACGACGCGCTGCCCGTCATAGGCCACGGCTGCGGCCACAACGTCATAGCGACGGGCGCGCTCGGGGCGGCGCTCGCCCTCAAACCATTCATGGACAGTATCGGCGGCACGCTCAAGATAATAGGGACGCCGGCAGAAGATACGACCGGCGACAAGGTCGTCATGCTCGAGAAGGGCGTCTTCGACGGCGTCGATTTCGCGATGCAGTGCCATCCGAACGACCGCACCATGCCGGACGCGAAGTTCCTCGCGATCCACAGCATGAAGATCAATTTCTACGGCGTCGCCTCGCACGCCAGCCGCGCGCCCGAAAAGGGCATCAGCGCGCTCGACGCCATGATGCTCGGCTTTACTGGCACCGAATTCCTGCGCGGACACGTCACCAAGGACGTGAGCATCGCGGGCATAATAACCAGCGGCGGCACAGCTTCGAACAGCATCCCCGATTTCGCTTCGGCCGAGTTCGGCATCCGCAGCCTCGACATAAAGACGCTGCGCGACGTCGTGACGCGCGTGGAGAACTGCTTCCGCGGCGCGGAGCTGATGACCGGCGCCAGGCTCGAGATCATCCACGACAAGTGGCTGCACAGCAACGTGCGCGTGCCGCTCCTCAACGAAACGGTCATGAAATACGCGAGGATGGGCGGAGCGGAGCAGATACTTCCGCAGGAGACGATGGCATCCACAGACTTTTCGAACGTGACTACGGCGCTCCCCGCGGCGCGCCTCGACATAGCGTTCGCGCCCGTCGGGACTTCGACGCACAGCCAGGGCTTTGCCGATGCCGGCAAGGAGCCGATGGCTCACCGGGCGATCGCCTCGGCGGCCTTCGCGATGGCGGCGACGGCTTACGACCTGTTCACGAAGCCCGAGCTGGCAGCGGAGATCCGCCGCCAGTGGGAGGAGATCACGAAGTAGGATCACAGGAACGAACGCGCGGCGGGATGCCTCCCGCCGCGCTCATTCTTTTTGCCGAAAAACATCCGTTTGCTTTGACAATCCCGGCAGGTATTCTATAATAATCTTAGGTACTGGACTGGCAGTACTGTTTTGTTTAGAAAAGGAGATCAAAGATGAAGAAGATAGTTGCAGTTTTTCTGGCGCTGGCGATGGTGCTCTGCATGGCGGCATGCGGACAGACAGCGGCGCCGGCAGCTCAGACGGCACCCGCGCCCGCTGCCGCTCCGGGCGGATCAGAGAGCGGAGCTCCCGCCGCGCCGGCGGCTCCCCAGACCGTCAAGGTAGGCATGGTCGGCATAGGCGACGATAACGCCGCGTACGACAGGAACTTCTACATGGCCGCGGACGAAGCCAAGGAGATCCTCAAGGGCAAGGGCATCGACGTCGAATGGACATATACTTACAACCACCCCGAAGGCGAGCCGGTAGCCACCGACTGCGAAGAGCTCGCGGAGGCCGGCTGCATCGCGGTGTTCCTCAACTCCTACGGCATGGAGCCCGCAATGCTCGGCGTAGCTCCCGATTATCCCGACACTCTGTTCATCGGAATGACGAACGAGGGTTCCTGGAAGGACGACCTCCCCAACACCGTCAACGCGTTCCCCTCGATCTACGAGGGCCGCTACCTTGCCGGCGTCGCGGCGGGCTGCAAGCTCCAGGAGATGATCGACAGCGGCAAGATCACGGCTGACCAGGCCGTCATCGGCTACGTAGGCGCTTTCACGTTCGCTGAGGTCGTCTCCGGCTATACCTCGTTCTTCCTCGGCGCGCGCAGCGTATGCCCGACCGTCACGATGATGGTCGAGTTCATCGGTTCCTGGGGCGATCCCACGATGGAAGCCAACACCGCACAGCACCTCATCGACGAGGGCGCGGTGCTCATCTCCCAGCACTCCGATTCCACGACTCCCGCCACCACGGCTCAGGCCAACCACGTTTACCACATCGGCTACAACATCAGCATGAGCGATAAGGACACCGCTCCCGACGCGTCCATCATCTCCTCCAGGATCGACTGGACGAACTACATGGTCCACGTCATCGAGACGCTCGTGGCCGGCGGCGAGGTCGAGCAGGACTACTACCAGCACGGCCTTAAGGACGGCGACGTAGTCCTCACCGAGCTCAACACCGCCATAGCCGCTCCCGGCACCGCGGAAGCGATCGCCAAGGCTCAGGCCGCCATCGAGAGCGGCGAACTGCAGGTATTCGATACCTCCACGTTCACCGTTGACGGCAAGGAGCTCACTCAGGCGTTCGCGATCGATACCGACGGCGACTTCGCGGCTGACAGCGAAGAGGCAGTATTCGACGGCGCGTTCCACGAATCCTACTTCCAGTCCGCTCCGTATTTCGCGCAGAGGATCGACGGCATCAGGCTGCTGAACGAGAAGTACTAGGATATCCAGGCGATACGGCGAAAGGAGGACGGTCATCCGTCCTCCTTTTTTATCGCGCCCGGCCGGCGTCCCGCGCTGCTGCCAGACCGGCGTCCCGCGCTGCTGCACTGCGCCCGGCGGAGCCGCCGCTATTGCCCGCGTCTGCTTTATTGGGTATAATATATTCGGTGATATTTTTTTGCGCGGCATGCCGCTGCGCGCGTTCGTTTGCTTTCCCGGAGGAAAGATGGAAAACTCTCACGCCATAGAGCTGAAGGGCATCACTAAGCGCTTCGGAAAGGTCGTGGCCAACGACGCGGTCGACCTGTACCTTGACCGGGGCGTCATCATGTCTCTGCTCGGAGAGAACGGCTCGGGCAAGACCACTCTCATGAACATGCTGTCGGGCATTTATTTCCCGGACGAGGGGCAGATCTTCGTCGACGGGAAGCCTGTCACGATAGCATCTCCCAAAGACGCCTTCGCAAACGGCATCGGAATGATCCACCAGCACTTCAAGCTCGTGGACGTCTTTACCGCCGCCGAGAACGTAGCCCTCGGACTGTCTGACGGCAGCTACGATCTGAAGCGCGTCGAGGACGGTATCCGCGGGATATCCGACAAATACGGCTTCGGGATCGACCCGAAAAAGAAGATCTACAGCATGTCCGTCTCGGAAAAGCAGACGGTAGAGATCATAAAGGTCCTCTACCGCGGCGCGAACGTGCTGATACTCGACGAGCCGACGGCCGTACTGACGCCGCAGGAGATAAAGCGGCTCTTCCGCATCCTGCGCGCCATGCGCGACGACGGCAAGGCGATCATACTCATAACCCACAAGCTCAACGAGGTGATGGAGATATCCGACGTCGTCGCTGTAATGCGCAAGGGACGCCATATCAGGACGGTCCGCACGGCTGAGACTACGCCGCAGGCGCTCACCGAGATGATGGTCGGAAAGGCGGTCTCCCTCAACATCACCAGGTTCGACCCCGTGGATCCGAAGCCGAGGCTCACGGTCGCGGGGCTCACCTGCAGAGACTCCGAGGGCGTAAAGAAGCTCGACAACGTGGGCTTCATAGCCTACGGCGGAGAGATACTGGGCATCGCCGGGATCGCCGGAAGCGGCCAGAAGGAGCTTCTCGAGACGGTCGCCGGCCTCCGAAGGGCCGAGAAGGGCTCGATAATATATTCGCCCGAGGGAAAGCCTCCCGAAGAGCTCGTCGGAAAGACTCCGATGCAGATACGCGACGCCGGCGTGGCGCTGGCGTTCGTCCCTGAGGACCGCCTCGGCATGGGGCTCGTCGGCGCGATGGGCATGACGGACAACATGATGCTCCGCTCCTGGAACAAGGGGCGCGGCGTATTCGTCGACCGCAAGACTCCGGAAAAGCTCGCGAACCAGGTGCTCGACTTCCTGGAGGTCGTCACTCCCGGGATAGATTATCCCGTAAGGAAGCTGTCGGGCGGCAACGTGCAGAAGGTGCTCGTTGGCCGCGAGATCGCGAGCTCGCCGAGCGTGCTTATGAGCGCGTACGCTGTGCGCGGTCTCGATATCAATACGTCTTACATAATCTACAACCTCATGAGCGGCCAGAAGGCCAGGGGCGTAGCCGTCATATTCGTCGGCGAGGATCTCGACGTGCTTCTGGAGCTCTGCGACAGGATACTCGTCCTGTGCGGCGGCAAGGTCTCCGGGATCGTCGACGCCCGCACCGCGACGAAGGAACAGATAGGACTTCTCATGACGAAGGTCGGCGGAAAGGAGGAGGCTTGATGCACGAAAAAGCTCCCCTCATACGCATAGCCAAGCGCGACGATCTTCCAAAGTACAAGGTTTGGCTCATCCGTCTGGCTGCGCTGCTTCTTGCGATCGCGATTGGCGGGCTGCTCTTCCTGATCGTCCGCACGAACCCGATAACCGCGTACGGCGAGATGCTCAAGGGCTCGCTGGGCAAGAAGACCGGCATAAGGCAGATCGTCAAGACCGCCATACCGCTGCTGGGGACCGCGCTCGCGCTGGCTCCCTGCTTCAAGATGCGCTACTGGAACATCGGCGCCGAAGGCCAGATAACCATGGGCGCCATGGGCGCCGGCTACTTCGCGCTGTTCTGGTACGACAAGCTCCCGTCTCCCGTACTGCTCGTCGTGATGGGCCTCGCGGGCATCGTCTGCGGCGGCCTCTGGGCCGCGATACCCGCGGTCTTCAAGGCGCGCTGGGGCACGAACGAGACGCTCTTCACCCTTATGATGAACTACATAGCGATCGGGATAGTCGCCTGGCTGCAGGGCGGCCCGTGGGAGGGCAAGCCTGGGAGCCAGATAATCCCGACGTTCAACAAGGCCGCGGTGCTTCCCAAGGCGCTGGGCGTCAACTGCGGCTGGATCATCGTCCTGCTGCTGACGGTCTTCATGTTCGTATACATGCGCTACACCAAGCACGGCTACGAGGTCGCGGTGCTCGGCGGCAGCGAGAACACGGCGCGCTACGCGGGGATGAACGTGGCAAGGGTCACGGTCCGTACGGCCGTCCTGTCCGGCGCGATCAGCGGTCTCGTCGGCTTCATGGTCGCCAGCGGCACGCACATGACGCTGTACTCGAGCGTCGCCGGCGGCGTCGGCTTTACGGCGATAACCGTCTGCTGGCTCGCGCAGCTCAATCCGTTCGCGATGGTCGCGATAGCCGCCATGCTCGCGGTCCTCAGCAGAGGCGCCAGCACGCTGCAGACGAGCCTCAAGGTCCCGGCGTCGATATCCGACATGATAACCGGTATAATCCTGCTGTGCATGCTCGGCTGCGAGTTCTTCATAAACTACAGACTGATCTTCAGAGGTCACCACGAGCGCGCCGGGGAGCCGCAGCGCGCGGGCGGCGCGGAAGGCCCGGATAAAAAGGAAACGGAGGAAGGCAGATGACATTCAACTTTGTCGGTCTGATAACGGCCGCCGTGCTGAACGGCACACCGCTGCTTTACGGCACCTCCGGTGAGATACTTACGGAGAAATCGGGAAACATGAACCTCGGCGTCGAGGGACTCATGTACATGGGAGGCGCTTTCGGGCTCGCCGGAGCGTTCTACTACGGCAGGGCCACCGGCGACGCGGCCGTCGGCGCTGTCGCGGTCGCGATCTCGCTGCTGTGCGCCTTCATCGCCGGCGTGTGCGGATCGCTGATATTCAGCTTCCTCACGATAACGCTTAGGGCCAACCAGAACGTCACGGGGCTCGCCCTGACGATATTCGGAACAGGCGTAGGCCAGTTCGTCGGAGAGTACATGAGGATACAGGCGGGCGGAAACGTCGGCGTCAGCAACGCGCTGAAGGACGCGTTCGCCAGACCCGTGCTGCCCGTGTCCCTGCAGAAGCTCCCGGTCCTTGGGACCGTGCTTTTCGGCTACAATCTTTTCGTCTACATCGGCTTCGTGATGGCGATCGTCATGATGATCTTCATGAACCGCACGCGCGCCGGGCTGCATCTGCGCGCCGTCGGCGAATCGCCCGCGACTGCCGACGCGGCCGGCATCAACGTCGGACGCTACAGGTATCTGGCGACGACGATAGGCGGAGGCATCTCCGCGGTCGGCGGGATGGTCTACACGATGACGATAGCGGGCAGCGTCTGGAACCACGAGGGCCTGTCCGGCGTCGGCTGGATCTCCGTCGCGCTCGTGATATTCTGCCTGTGGAAGCCCGTCAATTCGCTGTGGGGCTCCGTGCTGTTCGGCGGCCTCACGATCCTCTTCCTGCGCCTGCCGCTGCCGTTCATACCGACGCAGATCTACAAGGTCGTGCCTTACATCGTGACGGCGATCGTGCTGATCATGGTCTCGATCCGCCAGC